>CAKTTM010000030.1 GCA_934615145.1 uncultured Clostridia bacterium
TGCCCGATAGCCCCGGCTGCTATCTGATGAAGGAAGCGGGCGAGATTATCTATGTCGGCAAGGCCCTCAACCTCAAAAGCAGGGTATCGAGCTATTTTCGCCAGCAGGCGCACACCGCCAAGGTGGCCGCCCTGGTGGGCCGCGTGGATGACTTTGACATCATGCTGTGCGCCAGCAACATGGAAGCGCTGATGCTGGAGGCCAACCTGATCAAGCGCCACAAGCCTTACTACAACATACTGCTCAAGGACGACAAGCGCTACCCCTATATCCGCATTGACTTAAACGAGCCCTTCCCCCGCGTCACCATCGCCCGCAAGCTGCTGGACGACGGCGCCAAGTACTTTGGCCCCTATATCGGCGCCAACGCCATCCGCCAGGTGCTGGGCCTGCTGCGTCGCGCCTTTCCCCTGCGCACCTGCACGCTCAAGCTGCCGCTGGCCCGCCCCATCCGCCCCTGCATCAACTATGACATCGGCCAGTGCCTGGGCCCCTGCGCCGAGCTGTGCACGCAAGCCGAATACGGCGAGTATGTGCAGCAGGTGATCGGCTTCTTAAAGGGCCGCTATCAGCCCGTACTTGAGCAGCTGGAGATCGACATGCAAAAGGCCGCCCGCGCCCTGCAGTTTGAGCGCGCGGGCGATCTGCGCGATGCCATCCGCGATGTCAAGGGCCTGATGGAGCAGCAAAACGCCCAGCAGACCAGCCGGGCTGACCAGGACATCATCGCTTTGAGCCAGGACGGCCTGGACGCCATGGCGCAGGTGCTCTATGTGCGCGGCGGCAAGATGATAGGCGGCGAGCACTTTGCCCTGCCCCGCGAGGGCAATGAGGAGGCGGCCGAGGTGCTGGGCGCCTTCCTGCTGCAGTTCTACGAGGCGCGCAACCCCGCCCGCGAGGTGATCGTGGCGGCGTTGCAGGACAGGGAATCGCTTGAGCTCTGGCTGCGCCAGCGGCGCGAGGGCGCGGTCGACCTGATCGTGCCCCAGCGCGGCGACAAGCGGGCGCTGATCGAGACCGCCCGCAAGAACGCGCAGGACGCCCTGCAAAAGCGCAATGCCCAGCAGCGCGTCAAACAGGAGCGCACGACCGGCGCCGTGCAGGAGCTTAGCCAGGCGCTGGGGCTGGACTTTATCCCCAAGCGCATCGAGGGCTTTGACATCTCCAACACACAGGGCATGCAGTCGGTGGCCTCGATGGTGGTCTTTGTGGACGGCGAGCCGGATAAGAAAGAGTACAGGCATTTCCGCATCAAGACGGTGGTGGGCGCCGATGACTTTGCCTCCATGAATGAGGTGCTACGCCGCCGCTTTGCGCGCAGCCAGCCGCAGGGCGAGGGCAAAGGCTGGCCGCTGCCTGACCTGGTGCTGGTGGACGGCGGGCCCGAGCAGCTGCGCTTTGCCCGCCAGGCCATGCTGGAGGCCGGCTTTGACCTGCCCATCTTTGGCCTGGCCAAACAGCAGGAGGAGATATGGCTGCCGGATAGAGCCACGCCCATCCGCCTGGACCGCCGCTCGCCCGCGCTGCATCTGATACAGCGCATACGCGATGAGAGCCACCGCTTTGCCATCATCCACCACCGCAAGCTGCGCGGCAGGGCCTTCATACAGTCCCGCCTGGAGGAGGTAGCGGGTATCGGGCCGGCCAGGCGCCGGGCGCTGTTGGCGCATTTCCGCACGATGAAGGCGATCACAGAGGCCAGCCTGGAGGACTTGGCCCAGGTCAAGGGCCTGTCAAAGACGGCGGCGGCGCAGCTGCACGCCGCGCTGCACCCGGCCGACGAAGCCCCCAAATTTTCGCCCGATGCATGAATGCGGCGGGGCCGCGCGTTCTATGGGGGAAGCGCGGAGGGAGGGCGGCATGCGACTGCTGGCATTGGTAGTGCTCATCTGCCTGATGTTATCGGGCGCCAGCGCCTCAACGGGGCTGGATGAGCTCATGGACGGTAAGCAGCCCCTGGCGCTCGATCTCAGCGCGCAGCTGGAAGGGCTCAGCGACGCGCCAGAGGCCCTGGTACAAAGGCTGCAGGGCTGGCTTAACAGGCTGCGGCTGCAGCTGAGCCTGGACGAGGCGGGTTGGCAGACGGCCCTCTATCTGGACGAGGCGGAGATCCTGCGCCTGAGCCAGTGGGAAGCGCAAGGTCAGCAAGCCCTCAGCCTGAGCCCCGCCGACCTCCACTACCGCGGCATGTCGCCGCTTGAACGGCTGCTGGGCATGAAGCCGCCCCAGGGTGCGGATAGCCTGATCAGCGCCTGGCAGCAGACGCTCAGCGAGCTGGCACCGCTTGGCAGCACCAAGCGCCAGAGCAGCGCCATCAAGAATGTGGGCACCGCGGTCACCCGCCAGCTCTACGCCATCGATCAGGCGCTGTGGCAGCAGTTCTGGCCGCCGCTGGCCCAGGCGCTGGGTGAGCTGACCGGTCAAACGATGCCGGACATCGCGCTCACCGCTCCTGCCAGCCTCGCCAGGCTGCAGGACAAGGCAGGCCAGGACATCGGCCTCCTGTTTAAGGGGGAGCTGAGCCTGGACGGCGGCGCGCCGCGCAAGGCCACGATGCTGGCGGGTTACGCCGCGGACACAGGCGGCTACATCGATCTCAAGCTGCCGGCGGTCAAGGGCCGGGACGATCTGAGCTTTCGCCTGTCCGCCCGGCAGACGCAGGGCAAGCGCGGGCGCGAGCTGAAAGCCGATTGGGTCTATAGCTGGCGGCTGGCGGATGACAGGGCCTCAGGTAGGGGCGAACTGTCACTGCTGAGCGCTCTGGATCAGGGCAGTGAGACCATCACCGGCCGCTTGCGGCTGGATCACCGGCCGGAGGCCGGGCCGGACATCCGGCTGAGCCTTGAGCCCCAGCTGGCGCTAACCAATAGCGAGCTCACTGGCAGCCTGAAGCTCACGCAGAGCCGCGGGGGCAAGCCCTGGCTGACACTCATCCTGCTGCCCCGGCTGCGGGCTGCGGACAGGCCGCAGTGGCCAGAGATGGCCGCCCTGGATCTGGATGCACTTGATCAAGCGGCATTGAGCCTGCAGAGCGGGCGCCTGATGACCGCCCTGGCCGCCCCGCTGGCGAAGCTCTCGCACGATCTGCCAGAGGATGATTATTGGCAGCTGATGCATTACCTGGGCCGAGGCCTTTGGACCCAGAACAGGCCGGTGGCCCCTTTGACCGACACCCATTCAATCGCCGACGACTTTGTCGTCCACGATATCATTGAGGAGGAAAACCCATGAAGAAGGCATTATCACTGATCCTGGCGGCGCTCTTGCTGCTGTCGGTGACGGCGGCATTCGCCCAGGACTATACGCTGGACGGCAAGATGCGCCTGCAGCTGCTCAATGGCTCGGGCCTGACGGGCACGGCGCAGCTGAGCATGGCGCCGGGCAAGACCATGTCGGCGCTGGACGCCGCCACCAACACCCTGCTGCGCGCGCTGCTGCGGGGGGCAACCCTGGATCTGAAATACATCCGCGGCATCAACACCAATGTGGGCCAGGAGGATCTGAGCCTGGCGCTCAGCCGCTCGGGCACGCCGCTGGCCGACATCCACTATACCACCGACGGCACGCTGGAGGCGCTGAGCTCCTCGCTGTTTGGGGCCAGTAAATTTGCCTCCGGCAAGGGCGACGGCCTGCTGATGGGCCTGTTCACCGGCAAGGAAGCGCCGGCCTGGCCCAGCATGGACCGCGCCATCTACGCCCTGAGCGTCGCCGATAACGCCTGGAACCGCCGGGCCGAGACCGCGCTGAAGCCCTATACCGATCAGCTCAGCCAGTGGCTGCAGCAGTACACCCGCATCACCAGCCAGCAGGGCGCGGCCGGGCAAAGCCTGACGGTCAACACCATCACCATCCCGGCGGCCGCCTTGAAGCAGCAGATCAAACAGATGCTGGCCGCCGCCTATCAGGACAGCGCGCTGCTGACGGAGCTCAAAAGCCAGTTCACCCCGCGCGAGACCGCGGCCTACCTGCAGCCCTCGATGCTGACGGCGCTGAGCCAAGGCATCGACGCCCTGCCGCTGACCGACAATGTGGTGCTCAAGCGCGGCTTTGACTCAAGCGGCGCCATCGCCATCGATCAGATGCTTCTGCCCATGGGCGGTGCCAACGGCGTCCAGCAGCTGAGCTACAGCTTTGAGGCCGCGGCGGCCCAGCAGGGCAAGACCACCATCAAGCTGGAGATGAGCCCCCGCCTGACCGGCAGCGCACAGGGCGCCATCCATGAGCTCAGCTTCACCGGCGGGCCGCTGGCCGATGCCGACGAGGGCGAGGAGCAAAGCAGCTACACCGGCCGCTACAGCCTGACCACCGAGGGGCTGGCCGCCGAGGGCTTCACCGTCGACAAGCCGGCCGCGCAGACCCAGGCCAGCGACTTTACCCTCTCGCTTGACTACGGCAAGGAGCAAAAGGACCAGGCCACCGGCCTGTCCACCCGCGACTATGAGCTGGGCCTGGTGCTAAGGCCTGTGGACAAGCCAGAGGTGGGCGAGCAGACCATCCTGTTTAAGGGCCAGATGCAAAGCGGGGCGCAGACCAATGCCGCCACCCGCCTGGAGGGCAAGCTGACCTGGTCAGACCAGCTGACCGGCGGCAGCATCGAGGCCGATATCAAGGCCAGCTCGGCCGCCCCCTGGACCATCCCCACCATCGCCGGCACAGGCGCCATCCGCCTGGACGGCATGAGCAGCCAGCAGCTGTTGCTGCAGAGGACACAGCTGCAGGCCAGCCTGCTGGCCGCCGTGACCGCCTTCACCCGCAGCCTGATGCCCACCACTGCGCCCTGAGGCAAATCTGTCACCGAATTCACAAGCATTTTACACTTGCGCCCCCTGACTACCGTTTGCGGGGCGCTTTTGTGTGGTATAATCCAGGCAGCGGTACGCATGTCAAGCCGCCTAATGATGAGGAGGATATTTAGTGATGATGAAACTATCCAAGCGCCTGACCGCGCTGCTGATGGCCCTGGCGCTGATGCTGACGGGCGCAGCCGCCCTGGCCGAGCAGGCCCCGGTCATGCCCCTGACCCCGCAGCTGGTCTATGACCGCGGCGGCGCCATCGAGACCGAGGTCAGCCTCAATGTGGACGCGGCCTCCGTGTCCGGGCTGGTGGCCCTGTTCGGCGGCGGCCAGCAGGACGAGGCGACCAGCTCGATCGTTGACACCGTGCTCAGCGCCGTCAACAAGCTCAAGATCAAGACCGTCGGCAACATGGCCAACACCTTCATGACCATCGGCACCGACGCCGGCAAGCTGATCGACCTGCAGGGCGTCGTCAACACCGAGCTGGGTGACTTTGCCATCACCACCAGCCTGCTGCCCGGCATCAAGCTCAACCTCCCCCAGGAGATGGTCAAGACCATGCTCAGCAGCCAGCAGCAGATGAGCCAGCAGGGCGCCCAGATGCTGGCCCTGACGGCCACCTACGGCGCTGCCGTGACCGAGTATTTTACCAAGAACATCGCCCCCGCCGCCCAGTTGGTGAATGAGCCCGTGGAAGTGGCAGGCGTCGGCAGCTTTGACAACCAGGTCAGCTTCCTGCTGGATAACAAGACGCTGGCCGGCATGATGAACGCCGTGCTGGATGTCTTCAAGCAGGACAGCCAGACCCAGCAGCTGCTGGACGACTACCTCAAGACCGTCGCCACCCAGCAGGCCGCGCTGACCAATGCGGAAGCCGCCGCGGCCACCGAGGGCATCTCCATGGGCAGCAGCGATGCGCCCAAGGACAGCAAGGAGCTGATCGCCCAGGTGGACAAGGCCATCGCCAATCTCAACGCCGAAGGCGACAAGAAGCTGGCCAATGTGGCCGTGCTGACCAGCGCCGCCAGCAATGCCACCTATGTGACCATGGAGACTCTGGGCAGCAAAGGCAATGCCGAGGCCTATATCACCACCTTGGTGACCCCGACTGCCACCGGCAGCGATATCAAGCTGGAGCTGCTTGCCGGCGTGCCCAGCGCGCAGGTGAGCGATGGCACCGCCACGCCTGATCCTGCAGCAGAGCCCGCCAAGGTCGACTGGGCCACCCTCAAGGCCGGCGTGATGGATGGCAGCAACTATGAGTCTACCTATGTCACCGCCGACATCAGCCATAGCGCCGATGCCGCCAGCAATGTCATGAACACTGGCTTTGACCTGAGCGCTCGCATGATGGGCATGGTCTTTGGCCTCAACGCCAAGGGCAGCAACAGCCTGGCCGGCGAGTATGCCAGCGACGCCCAGATCGCGCTGAGCTTCATGACCCCCAGCCCCTTGGTGACCATCAACATCAAGTCCGCCGAGGCCAAGGAAGTCCCCGCGGCGCCCGTGATGGACAGCCTGAAGGCCGTCACCCTCAGCGACAAGATCAGTGACGAAGACAACCAGCAGCTGACCGAGGTCCTGACCAAGGAAGGCCTGCCCCAGCTGCTGGAGAACATGAAGACCGCCCTGCCCGAGGAGTCGGCCCTGCTGATCCCCATGATTCAGCAGTCCATGTCGCCAGCACCCACGCAGGCGAACTAACATAGTCCATCGAAAAACTGCGGTTTTTCGATGGTTAAGGTTCTCGGCCCTCCGCCTGTCGCTGCGCTATCCGCAAGCTCAATCGTCGCCACCCTTCGCGCGGTGCGCTTGGTTGGCTCGTTTTGCTTGATTCCTCCGCCTGCCTTCCTCGCCCACTGGGCGCGGCAGTCTCCGTCACCAGGCGGCGGAGGGCAAGGAAACCCCAGGGGCACGCAATCAATCCATCGGATTGATTGGCGCGGTCGGCTGTGCCGACTTGCAAACCTAAAGGTTTGCAACCTTCACTACGCAAGGCTTGCCGCGTCACCGCGCATGTCGCTGACGCGGATCACAGTAAGAGGGGTGCCCCCTACTACACCACCCCTCTGGTAGCGTCTGAGATCCTTCTACAGTCAATGGCGCCTCGGGAAACCGGGGCGCCTGTTTTTTATCTGTATATCAATTCATCAGCATGTCAAAAATCTGTTGCATTTGGGCCAGAGCGGCCGTATAATAACCCTGGTTGATCAGCGGTCTGTGGTTGCAAGCCGATGCCAGTCGCAGGCAAAACGGCCCACGTAAGCCGGAGAATCTCCGGTGAGCATGGTGCGGCTTAGAAGTCAGTCCGGCGGGCGCGAGCCCAGAGGGCAGCGTGAGGACGCCAAGCGTTAGTAGCAAAGCCCCTGCCGGCGGGTGTGGGGTCAAAGACCAGGTCAGCGCGATATCAACCTATCTATTATTCAGGGGGTTACCAAACACATGTACCAAGACAAGACGCTGGCATGCCGTGACTGTGGCGCCGAATTCACCTTCACCGCCGGTGAGCAGGAGTTCTACGCCGAGAAGGGCTTCCAGAACGAGCCCACCCGCTGCAAGGACTGCCGTCAGTCCCACAAGGCCAACCGCCAGCAGAACAGCGGCGCGCCCCGGGAGATGCACAGCGCCGTCTGCGCCCAGTGCGGCGCCCAGACGCAGGTGCCCTTCCTTCCCAAGAACGACCGCCCGATCTACTGCAGCGAGTGCTACGCTACCCAGCGCGGCAGGTAATCCCTGAAGCCTCAGGTGATCAGCAGCCCGGCCATATGGCCGGGTTTCTTTGTATCTCGGGCAATGCCCATCAACTCTCCAGTGTCCAGCCCTCATCGCCATGATAGATCATCTGCCGGCTCATGCCGCCATCCACCACCAGGGTCTGCCCGGTGATGAAGGAGGCCTCGTCGCTCATCAAGTAGCGCATCGCGGCCACGATGTCCTCCGGCCGCCCCACGCGCCCGGCGGGATGCTGGCTGGCGTCCGGGCCGCCGAAGGCCGCCCCGCTGGTGTCAATCCAGCCCGGAGCGATGGCGTTGACCCGCGCCCTACCCCGCAGGCTGACCGACAGCGCGTGCGTCAGCGCCGTGATGCCGCCCTTGGCCGCGGAGTAGCTCTCCGTGCCTGCCTGTGACTGAAAGGCGCGGGTGGAGGACAGCATCACCACGCTGGCGCCCGGCGGGAAGTGCGGCGCCAGCAGGCTGGTCAGATAATAGGGCGCGCCCACGCCCACCGCCTGCGCCCACATGAAGTCCTGATAGCCGCAGTCCGGGTAGCCGCCCCTGCTGCTCATGGCATTGTGGATCAGGCCGTCAATGCCGCCATAGCGCTGGATGCAACCCTGCGCGAAGTCCTCCAAGTCGGCCTGCTGTGACAGATCGCCTTGAAAATACCAGTCGCAGGCGGTGTCCGCCTCCAGGATATCCATCACCGCCACCAGCTCGCCCGCCGCGTGAAAAGCCTCAGCCGCCGCGCGTCCGATGCCCTGCGCACCGCCTGTCAGGATGATGACCCGTGGTTGTTTCATCTCATTGCCACCTCGCTTATTGTTGACACCATCATAGCCCATCAGCAGCGCGCGTGCCAGTGTCTGCGCCAGATAGCCTGTATCGAACACAATGTATCAAAAGGCACTTGATGGAGTCTTCAGTCCGTGCTATTATGATCAAAATTTATTGAACGATGTCCCGCATCATAGCTCTGGGAGGTAGACGAGATGGGTTCTGCGTCATCATGCCAAGGCAGCATCGGGGTGGAGAGTTGATCGGCCGCTGCCCGGATGTCAAGCATATTGGGCTGACTGCCGTGCTGCTGTGCTGGGTCTGCCTTTGCCTGAGCGCCAGCGCCGCCGACTGGCCGGGTGAGCGCTACCAGCCGCCGGACGAGTCAAACCCTCACTATTACACCGACAACCCCTACCACCAGAAGAACTACGGCCTACCCAACTGCACCGCCTATGCCTGGGGCCGCATATCCGAGCTCACTGGCACTGCCCCCGGGCTTAATCCGGGCGGCGACGCCAAGTACTGGTTCAGGTACACACCCGATGGCTACCGCCGTGGCCAGCAGCCGCGCCTGGGCGCGGTCGCCTGCTGGGTCTTTGAGGGCACAGGGCATGTGGCCGTTGTCGAAAGCATACAAGACGAGCACATCGTCATCTCACAATCGCACTGGTCTGCCCGCAAGCCGGGCAGCGACACCCCCGCCTTCAGCCGCCTGACCATCAAGGCAGACGGCAGCGACTATCTGCCCGGCTTTCAGGGCTATATCTACGCCTGCGACTTCGATTTGCCGCAGGCAGCGGTGCTTGCTGATCGCTCTGAGCTGATGCCCCCGGCAGACAGCACGAGCGATGCGCCAGCCAGTGGTGGTGACCCTCAGCCATTGGATGCGGGGCAGGTAGCAGCAGGCCAGCCTCAGGGCGGACAGTAGCGATCCGGCCCAGGCAGGGCCAAGAAATGCCATGCGATTTTGTAAAATTGTGACAAAAACCACAAAAACCGCTCAATATGCTTGAAAACTTTCAAAAGGGGGCGTATACTGGCGATAACAACATTGGGAGGTTTTTGTCATGAATAAGTTGCAGACACGCCGCGAGTTCCTCAAGACATCCGGTAAGCTTTTTGCCGGTGTTGCCCTGGCCACCACCTTTGCGCCGGTCGCCGGCGCCCTGGCCAAGGATGAGTCTGTCCCGGCGCCCGCCTACCCCTTCCCCTATGCCAAGCTGGATCCCGACAAGGCGGAGGAGCGCGGCTATCAGAGCTTCTTTGACAAAGGCGGCTGCGCGCGCGGGGCTGCCGACGCTATCATCGGTCAGCTGGCCGACGATGTGGGCTATCCTTTCAACCAGATCCCCATCGACATGTTCGCCAATGGCGCCGGCGGCTACGGCGCTGCCAGCCTCTGCGGCTCTCTGGGCGGCGCTGTCAACGCCATTGGTCTGGTCTGTGGCCCTGATGACGCCAAGAAGGTGACGCAGGAGCTCTTTGCCTGGTATCGCAAGGCCGAGCTGCCCATCTATCAGCCCAAGCTCAAGAGTGAGACCACGGTGGCGAACTCCGTCAACTGCATGGAGTCCGTCGGCCACTACATGGAAAAGACCGGCGTTGCCATGGGCGATGATGCCCGCAAGGAGCGCTGCGCCGGGGTCACGGGCGACGTCGCCAGAAAGACCGTGGAGCTGTTAAACGCCCTGTATAATCTGTAATCGGCGCTAAGTCGTCCTGAGACACAAGATGCCCCCACGCCGGTTTAGCTGGCGCGGGGGCATCCTATATTGACGAATCGTTCATTGGGGTTTGCCCGGCTCACAGGGCCTGCGCTTTGCCGCCCCTGACCTGCAGTTCAGGATAGTTCTCCATCCCGGCCAGCAAGGGCCTGGCCTGTTCGATTAGCCTTTGAAAGACGGGCAGTGCCAGCGATGCCCTGTGCGCGGCCTGATCATGCCAGACCTCATAGACCCATACGCTGTCGGGCTCATCAGCGTTTGTGCCCACAATATAGCAGTCACAGCCCGCGACATCCGCCATCCCCTCCGCTGCCTGCAGCAGGAGCTCTAGCAGCTGCGGCCCCTGCCCTGGCTGCGCCATCAGTTTGCCATTGACGCCGTACTTGCCCATCCTTTTTCCCTCCTTTGTGTGCCACATGGGAGGAGTATACCCGAGCCCGGAGGGCTTTTACAGCAGCGCCACAATGGCGCCGATGATGGGCGCGAACAGGATGGCCGGCAGGAAGTCCGCCACCTTGATCTTGGTCATCCCCAGCATGTTCAGCCCCAGCGCCAGGATCAGCAGGCTGCCCGTGCCTCCCATCAGCGCGATGGCTTCCGCGCTCAAAATCGGCCGCAGCACCTGCGCCAGCAGCACGATACCGCCCTGATAGATCAGCAGCGCCAGCCCCGACAGCATCACGCCCAGCCCCAGGCTGACCGACAGCATGATGGCCGACACCGTGTCCAGCACCGACTTGGCAAACAGCATGCTGTTATCATTGCTCAGCCCCGCGTTGAGCGAGCCCACGATGGCCATCGATCCCACGCAAAACAGCAGGCTGGCCGTCACAAAGCCCTCGCTGATCGAGGGCCTGCCCGCCTCCTGCGGCCGCCTCATCTTCTGCTCCACATAGTTGCCAAGCCGGGTGACCGCGCCGTCAATGTCCAGCAGTGTGCCCACCGCCGCCGCCAGCACCATGGCCAGTATCACCACGATGGCATTGCTGATGCCAAGCGAGCCTGAGATGCCCAGGTACAGCACGCACAGCGCGATGGCGGTCATCACCGCCTTGCTCACCTTCTCCGGTATGCCCCGGCGCAGGGCCAGGCCCAGCAGGCTGCCCAGGATGACCCCGATGGTGTTGACAAGTACGCCCAGCATGATGGCTCCTTCAGTACATGATAATCCCCACAGGCACAGGGCCTGCGGGGATTGTAGCATGTTTGGGTCGCCAGGGGCTATGGTAAGCGCTGTATCTAAGTTGCATTGTTTGTCAGCCGCAAAGAATCGCTTCGCTGTCTTTGCTCTGGGGTACTTTGGGCTGCGGCCCAGGCTTTGGGGGTTTCACCCCCAAGCCCCCATAAGGGCTTTCAGCCCTTAACCCTTCTTCGCTTCGCGCTTACTCTCCGGACAATATCTCCAGCAGCCTGTTACTCCTATTCAAAAACCTCTGCAGTTCTTCCTTCTCCAGCGGCCTGGAGCTCATCTTGGCCAGGTCGTACATCTGCTGTATCAGCAGCGGCTTGATGTCGCCCTCTTCCATCTGCGCGATCTTCTGCACGCTGGCGTTCCTGCGGTTGAGCACCAGCTTGTACCTGTCCGGCATCGGGAAGCTCTGCCCAAAGGCGGCGCTCATCTCCTTGTAGCGGCGCATCTGCTCGTCTTCCGTCAGCATCGCCGGCAGGCTCTCATCGGCAAAGGCCTCCAGCTTGACCTCCAGCTCCTTTTGCTCCAGCGCCTCACGGAAGGCGGTCTGCAGCGCCTCCTGGCTGAGCTCCTTGCCCTCCTCCGACTCCTCCGTCAGCCCGGCCGTGTCGCTGTCCACCCGCACGAAGCTCAGCTCCACAC
>CAKTTM010000031.1 GCA_934615145.1 uncultured Clostridia bacterium
GCTATAGCCTGGTGGTGGGCATGGTGCCGCCCGCCACTATTTCCGCGCCCCGCGATGTGGTCGATGAGGTCACCACCGAGCACAACCGCAACCTGGCGGCCGCCGCTGTCACCCCCACCTACAAGTTTGCAGACGGCGTCACCGATGCTGTCAGCACCAGCCTGGACAATGTGTATACGCAGTTCTCTGCCGTACGCCAGTACGCCGAGGCACTGCCGGATCATTCTGCCACGCGGCGCTACAGCGAAGAAGAGCTTGACTACGCGATGGACATCGTCACATTGGTCGAGCTGCGAGACTACCAGCTGGTCACGCTGATGAATGCCACACAGGCACAGTATGATGAGATGAGCGCCTCGCTGAAGGCAGCAGTGCGCAACACCATGCAGGGCAACGTCACGCAAGGTCAGGAGCGCATCGCCATTGACAGCATCCTGCAGGTGGTTGGCTTCAAGACCAGCGTCAGCCTGCTCCAAAATGTGGTGGCGCCGACGCTGCACGCCATCATCACGCTCTACATGGTCATCGATCAGGAACTGACAGAGGCAGCCCGTGAGGCAGCCCGCCACGCGCTGGAGCCAGTGATTTACAAACAGGGCCAGAACATTGTGGTACGCGGCGAAGGCAATGTGCGGCAAAACCAGCTGGCCATGCTCAACAGCCTGGGCCTGCTCAATGACAACCGGGTGGATTACGGTATGTATCTGGGCGCCTTCCTGGCTGTTAGCATCACACTGGCTGCCATGATACTGCTGCTGTGGCTGATTAGCCCTGAACTGCTTGCAGACCCACGCCAGCTGATCCTGGTCTATGCCACGCTGCTGAGCGTGGTGCTGCTCAGCTTCCTGGCCAAGGTCATCCAGAACATCTACCTGTCCCCCGTCTTGCTGGCAGCCCTGCTGTTGTCGGTCACCATTGGCTTGGTACCGGCGGTGGTGGTCAATGTCTGTGCTGCCATCACCAGCGCCTTTATTCTCAGCGGCGCGCAAAGCGCCAGCAATGTCGATCTGATCATCATGCTGCTGTATGCTGTCATTGCCGGCACCGCGGCCGCCCTGGTCATCGGCAGGAAGGCTCAGCGCTCACGGGTGCTGGCAGCCGGCAGCACGGCTGCCTTGATAGGCTTTCTGATCGTGCTGTCCATAGGCCTCCTGCTGGGCAGTGCCGCCAGCGGCTTTGTCAACAGGGCCCTGCTGTCGCTTGGCGGCGCTGCGGTGGCCACACTGCTCACCCTGGCGCTACAGCCCCTGTCAGAGACCATTTTCAACCTGCCCACCTACAGCCGGCTCATGGACTTGAGCAACCCTGAGCAGCCCTTGCTGCGCCGCCTGCTGCTTGAGGCGCCAGGCACCTATCACCACAGCATCATCATCGCCAACCTCGCTGAGGCCTCTGCCGAGGCCGTGGGCGCCAACCCCCTGCTGGCGCGCGTGGGCGGCTATTATCATGACATCGGCAAGCTCAAGCGGCCGCTGTACTTCAAAGAAAACCAGATCGGCAGCAGCAATGTGCATGACAGCACCGATCCTACAGTGTCTGCCGCGATCATCACATCGCATGTGCGTGACGGTCTGGCGCTGGCTAGGCAGTATCGTCTGCCCCGCGAGGTGCAGCAGATCATCGCCCAGCACCATGGCGACTCCAAAGTGGCCTATTTCTACTCCAAGGCCGTCAAGGAAGCCACAGGGCCGCTGGACGATGAGGATTTCAAATATGACGGCGTGCCGCCGCAGAGCGCAGAGGCCGCCATCGTGATGATCTGCGATACCATTGAGGCCGCGGTGCGTACACTGTCCAGCCCCACGCCGGATGAGATTTCCGCCTTCATCTGGAAGCTGATCCGAGGCAAGCTGGACAGCGGACAACTGCAAAACGCGCCACTGACACTGGCTGATCTGTACAAGATACAGGATAGCTGTGCCAAACTGGTGCACGGCATCTTTCATGAGCGCATCGAGTATCCCAGTGACGACAAGCGCACGCCCTTTGAGCGGCTGCGCTCCAACCTGCTGGGCAAGGCGGCGCTGCCAGGCCTGCCGCAGGACAAGGCATGAGGCTGCTGCTGGATGGCGCGCTGAGCGAAGAGAGCATCAGCCTACTATCGCGCTGCGCCCAGGCTGCCCAGGACGCTGAAGGCGTCAGCCTGCCGCTCGCCTGCGGCCTCATCATCACAGATGACGATGGCATCAGGGCCATCAACCGCGAGCAGCGGCAGAAAGACAGCGTGACCGATGTGCTGAGCTTTCCCAGCCTGAGCTATCCCCCCCATCAGACAGCAAGGCACGCTGAGGGCCTGTTGAAGCAGGAATGGGACACGGATCTGGGCGCCTGCTTTGTGGGCGACATCATCATCAACCTCAGCCAATCGCAGCGTCAGGCCGAGGCCTTTGGTCACAGCGCTGACCGGGAGCTGTGCTACCTGCTGGTGCACGGCATCATGCATTTGTTTGGTTACGACCATTTGAAGGAGGACGACAAAGCCATCATGAGACGGATGGAAGAAAAGGCGCTGGCCCAAGCGGGCCAGTCTCTGGTAAGCGATACACAGATGCTGGAAATGGCACGCGAGGCCATGACCCGGGCCTATGTGCCCTATTCTCACTACCAAGTGGGCTCCAGTCTGATGTGCAAAGACGGCAAAGTATATACCGGCTGTAATGTGGAGAATGCCTCCTTTGGGCTGACCAACTGTGGTGAGCGCACGGCGGTGTTCAAGGCCATCAGTGAAGGTGCGCGTGAATTCACCACGCTGGCCATCGCGGCAGGCCCCTTTCCCCCCTGGCCCTGCGGCGCCTGCCGCCAGGTGCTCAGCGAGTTTGCGCCGGATCTGCGCATCCTGATCACCTGGGGCGACGGTCAGGTGGCCGAATCCACCCTCTCCGCCCTGCTGCCCAACAGCTTTTCCCCCGCCAGCGGCGTCCAGGAGTTCCTGGGAAAGGAGCATCATGGCTGAGCAGAAAGCATTCCACTCCGGCTTTGTCGCCGTCGTCGGGCGGCCCAATGTGGGCAAGTCCACCCTGGTCAACCGCCTGGTCGGCGAGAAGGTGGCCATTGTGTCCCCCAAGCCTCAGACAACACGCAACAAGCTGCTGGGTATCGTGACGACCGAGGATTCACAGATCGTCTTCGTCGATACCCCCGGCATCCATCGCCCCCGCACCCGCCTGGGCGAATACATGGAGCAAGCCACCCAGGAGGCCATGCAGGGCATTGATATGCTCTGCCTGCTGGTAGACGCCAGCCGCGTCAGCGGTGCCGACCACGAGATTTCACAGCAGCTCAAGGGCATCAAGGTGCCGCGTTTCCTGCTGAACAATAAGCTGGACCTGGTCCATCCACAGCAGCTGCTGCCCATCATCGATAGCTTCAAAGACGATGGCTTTGACATGATACTGCCCATCAGCGCGGCCAAGGGTGAGGGCATGCCAGAGCTGATGCGCGCCATCCATAAGGCGCTGCCCGAGGGGCCGCGCTACTTCCCTGAGGACATGTGGACCGATCAGACCCTGCGGCAGATGGTAGCCGAGATCGTTCGCGAAAAGGCACTGATGAACCTCAAGGAGGAAATCCCCCACGGCATCGGCGTGGAGTTGTTGTCGATGAAAGAGGGCGAGCATCTGACCGAGATACACGCTACCATCTATTGCGAGCGCGACAGCCACAAGGGCATCATCATCGGCAAGGGAGGCAGGATGCTGCGGCAGATCGGCTCCCAGGCCAGGGCCAGCATCGAACTGCTGCTGGACACGCAGGTCAACTTGCAGCTCTGGGTCAAGGTGCGTCCGGGCTGGCGCGACAATATGAAT
The DNA here is from genome assembly GCA_934615145.1 of uncultured Clostridia bacterium. GTDB lineage: Bacteria > Bacillota > Clostridia > Christensenellales > Aristaeellaceae > UBA1038. The sequence continues at coordinate 3,807 of CAKTTM010000031.1, forward strand.
GATCTCAAGACACTGGGCTATCAGGAGGGTTGAGATGAGGCGCTTTCTGTGCGGCTTGCTTGTGGTGGCTGCCTTGTTCGCTCTGATATTGCCAGTACCTGTCCAGGCAGGCGCTCAGCGTTTCAGCATGTCCTTCTTTGGTTCCTTTGATACGGTCATCAGCATCATTGCTTTCGCGCCCAGCAAGGCGGTCTTTGATGAGGAGACAGCCAAGGCCCAGCGTCGTTTTGAAGAATTGCATAAGCTCTATGACAAGTACAATGCTTATGACGACCTGCACAATCTATATTATGTCAACCAAAAGGCTGCTGAAAAGCCCATTGAAGTTGCGCCAGAACTCTTTGACATGCTGTGCTATGCCAAAGGGATGTATGAGGAGAGCCAGCAACAGATCAACATCGCGCTGGGCGCGGTGCTGATGCTGTGGCACGATGCGCGCGAAGCCTTTGAGACTGACCCTGCCAATGCCTCACTGCCCGATATGGCGGCGCTTAAGCGTGCGGCAGAGCATGTATCGCTGGATGATCTGGTGCTGAATCAAGCGGACAGCACCGTCTACTTCCGTGATCCGCTGCTCAAGCTGGATGTCGGCGCCTTGGCCAAGGGCTACGCGACGGAGATCGTGGCGCAGCAGCTGATGGCAGGGCCCCTATCATCCTTTGCGCTCAATGCCGGAGGCAATGTGCGTCTGGGCAATCCCCCGCTGGACGGGCGCAAGAACTGGGGCGTGGCGGTGCAGGATCCCGACGGCTTTGTGCTGTCGACAGACGGCAGTGACGTGATGGACACGCTATTTTTGCACAATCAGTCAGTGGTGACCAGCGGCGATTATCAGCGCTACTTCATGCATGATGGTCTGCGCTATCACCACATCATTTCCCCCGTCACGCTGATGCCGCCGCGCTTTTTCCGCTCAGTCACCATCGTCACGGAGGACTCAGGCTTCGCTGACTTGCTCAGCACTGCTGTCTTCCTGATGCCCTACGAAGAGGGCAGGGCCTATGTAGAGGGCCTCAGCGGCGTTGAGGCAGTCTGGGTGCTCAATGACCGCAGCATCCAGATGACAGAGGGGCTGAAGGCGCATGCCCGCTCTCAGGGCGCCAGCAATCCGGCCCAGCCCTAAGCTTTGGCCACGATCAGCGGCAGCCGCATCTCGGCAGAGGTGAGGCCCGCGTGCATGCCGATGAGCTTGCAGTGCTCCCGTTTTGGAAACAGCGCATGGTCTGCGAGCGCGATGGCAAGATAGTCGCCCACCAGCCCACTGATGCCTTGAAGGATAGCCCCAGGCCCAAAGAGTCCCCTGCTGATTGCTTCCTCACCGCTGAGCAATAGATAGCGATCCCCAAAGGCCTCCCTGAAAGCATCAGGGAAGGCTTTTTTATCAGCTGGCTTTACATATAAGGCCGCCGCCCTAAGTTCTATGCTGGGCGGTCTGATCAGCATATCGGCCAGAGCCGGGTGATCTTCGATGACATCGGGCTGGGCATCCACCAAGCCATGATCCGCCGTCACCAGCAGCAGGCTGTCTTCAGGCAAGCCCGCCGCCAATTGTCCGATCGACTGATCGATGCTCTGGCAAACTGCCCGCACCCTGTCATGGCCACAGCCCAGGAGGTGCATCAGATGATCAGGCTCGCCATAGTAGGCATACAGGTAGTGCCTGCCGGGCTGCGCACAGAGCCGGGCGGTCTCGCTCATCAGCTGAGCCAGGCTGCCGACCACCACATCGCCATAGGCCGATACATTCAGCCCTTGTGCCCTTCCGGTCGCGCTGATACGGTCAGTGATGGACTCATAAGGCAGGAAGTGACTGGCGGCGTGAAAAGGTGCTGCCTGATCCTTTGAGAACTGCAGCGTATTGCCAAAGATATCCACGCTGGCATTCAACTGTTCAAAATACAGCGTCCAGCCGAGCCAGCCATGCTCACCCGGATTGAGCCCCGTGATGGCTGATGTGGTGGCGGCCGTGGTCGTGGAGGGAAAGACGGCAGACAGCTCGTGCGAGGGCTGCCTGCGCAGAAAGCTGTCAGGCGGCAGGTGTCGCGCCAGCGTGTCCAGGGACAACCCGTCCATCAGCATCAGCACGATGCTGCGATAGTCCTTTTGACGCAGCAGCGCATCGACATAGGCAAGGCCCGGATGCGGCGCATCCAGGCCAAAGTTTGTGCTGATGCTGGCAACGACATTGGTGATGCAGTTGAGATAATCGGGCAGCTGCATGATCCTAATGCGTCAGCAGCTGGCCGGCCAGGCTGATCTGCTCCCCGATCAAGCCGCAGATGGCGCTGGTACCTATCCTGGGGCTGCCGGCAACGGCGATGTCGGGCGTGCGCCAGCCGGCGTCAAGCACATTGGTGGTGCTGGTCCTCAGGCACTCTGCCTCCCGGGGCAGTTTGAGAGCGCCGGCCAGCATGTCCGCCGCGGCATAGAGCAAGCCAAAGGGACCGTCGCCATCTGGCAGCTCACCCAGAATGCGCGAAGCAAAGACAATGGGCCGATCACTGGTAAAGCGCTCCCTGACCAAGCTTTGCAAGCCACTGACAGCGCGTGCCGCGCTATCAAGCACAAGCGCCTGCGTCGGCGGCGCGAACAGGTGGCCAAGGCTGTCAGGCGCCTCAATCAGCAATTGCAGTATCTCAGTCGTTTCACCGGTGCTCACCTTGACTGCGGGCACATCCATCATGGCCTGCCGCAGCGCATCCTCCCAGTCAGAGCGGCTGCGCCCTGCCATCGGGATATGGCGCAGCGACTGGCCTGCCTGGCGCAACGCGATGCGCATGGCTGACTTCAGCGGCTGCGCCTCGACCGACAGAGGATAACTGATGCAGCCCCGCGGCAGGGCATCAGACTTGAGCAGGCTGTTTGGCTGCAGACAGGCCGGAAAATCATAGTGAAAGCTGCCCTGTATAGCGCTCAGGCCCGCAGCCAGTGCCATCAGCCCTTCCCCTGTGCGAGACACGGCCAGCACTGCGTTGCTCTCTAAACAAGCTTCCACCGTCTCCTGCGTCATGGGGCTGTCATAGCTCTGGATGGACGCCTCGGCGAAGCGCTCCTCCCTGAAGACGAAGCTGTGACCAAAGGCAACAGCCAGGTCGCCCAGCACTTCCTGGACGGCCTGGCTCATCGCCTGCGAGGCCTGGTCGCCCCACAGCATCATGATATTGGCGCGCATGCTTACTCCCAGTCGACGGGGTAGGCGCTGACAGCATACTCCAGCTTCTTGCCGTTGGCTGTCAGGGTGTTGATGACATTGTCAATCAGCAGTTGATCGGTGTAGGGCGTGGGCATGAAGTCATTGTAGTCAGACTTGGAGGATATCCGCATGGGCACGATCCGGAAAGCCTGGACGCTTGCCTGGCCGTCCTTGACATGAAAGCGCGCCTGGAATACAAATGAGGACATATCGCTTGGCTTGTTATTGCCTGCAAAGCTGAAATTGCCAAGCGAATAGACGATATACTTGCCATTATACTCTTCAATGGGGTTGATGCGATGACTGTGGTGACCCACCACCAGGTCGGCGCCTGCGTCAATGGTGGCGCGCCCCAGCTTTTGCTGGTTGTTGTTGGGCACATAGTCCTTCTCCGCCCCCCAGTGATAGCTGACCACCACGATGTCGCTAAGCGCTCTGGCCTGGGCGATATCGCGCGGCACCTGTTCGTGCAGGCGGGGGTAGGCGCCATTGAAGGTTTGGTATGAGAGCATACCGATCTTGACGCCCTTGGTCTCAAAGATGCCCAGGTGACCGTCCGCGCTCCAGACGATATTGTTCTCCTCGAACACGCGGATGGTGTCCTCAATGCCGGTCTGGCCATGATCCATGGCGTGATTGTTCTCAAAGGACACCGATTCAATGCTGCCCGTGGTCAGTATCTTGACATACTCAGGCGGCGCAGAGAAGACAAACTCATTGTTCTTCTTAAAAGGCGGCGTCGTGGTCAGCGTGGTCTCAAAGTTGGCAATGGTCATGTCATCCTGTGAGATCACATCGAGTATGTTCCTGGTCACAAAGCTCAGGTCCTCGCCCTGCTTCTTGAGTTCACGGTCGAAAATGCTCAACCCGCTCTTGCGCACATCACCGCCAAAGGTCAGGTCACCGACAGCGCTGATGGTGATCTCCACAGAGCCATCCGGGCGAATGTCAAGCGGTTGGGCGGCAGGTGACGGCACATCCTCTGCGCTGCCGAGGGGATCAGATGGCTCAGTCTCCGTCGCCACAGGCTCAGGCGTTGCCTGAAAGAACAGTGTCACTTCCTCTTCCTCCGCCGCGGCCAGTCCCAGACTGGGCAGCATCAGCAGCAGCGCAAGCAAGAGGATTAGGGACTTTTTCATGGGGATCTCCTTATAAATGGTCCAAAAAGGTCTGCAGCCTGTCAAAGGCCTGGAGCAGTTTGTCCGTTGCCGTCGCATAGCAGCAGCGGATATAGCCCTCGCCCATGGCGCCAAAGGCGGTGCCAGGGATGCAGACCAGGGCTTGCTCGGTCAGCAGGCGCTCACAGAAGGCCTCGCTGCTGAGCTTGGTGTGTTTGATCGAAGGGAACATGTAAAAGGCACCACGTGGCTGCACACATTCAAGGCCCATGCCTGTCAGCGCGTCATACATCAGCCGCCTGCGGCGGTCATAGCTCTCGCGCATGGCGCGTGTGTCAGCGTAGTCATCCTCCCTGCCTTTGCGAAGCGCGCTGAGCGCAGCCACCTGGCCCTGCCTGGAGGCACACATGATGGTGTACTGGTGTATCTTGCTGATCGCCTGCATGAGCGCTGCAGGCGCCGCCACATAGCCCACCCGCAGGCCGGTCATGGCATAGGCCTTGCTGAAACCATTGATGGTGATGGTGCGCTCCCACATGCCAGGCAGGCTGGCCACGCTGAGCTGCTCAAAGCCATCGTAGGTCAGCTCATTGTAGATCTCGTCACAGATGAGCAGCAGATCATGCTCCTGCGCCAGCTTGGCGATGGCCAGCATGTTGTCTTCAGAGAGCACCGCGCCCGTGGGATTGTTGGGGAAGCAGAGCAGTATGGCCTTGGTGCGCTTGGTGATCAGCCGTCTGATGTCCTCTGCCAATGGCTCAAAGCCATTCTCGGCGAAGGTAGGTACCATCACCGGCTCGCCATGGCTGAATATCACAGAGGGCGCGTAGCTGACATAACCAGGATCCGGTATGATCACTTCATCGCCGGGGTTGAGCACGGCTCGGAAACTGATGTCGATCGCCTCGCTGGCGCCGACGGTGACCAGCACCTCGCGCTGGGGATCATAATTGATCTGGCAGCGTTCACGCAGATAGTAAGCGATCTCTTCCCTCAGCTCGATCAGGCCAGGGTTCGCTGTGTATTGCGTTTCGCCATCCAGCAGGCTGCTGATCATGGCATTACGGCTGTGATAGGGCGTGACAAAGTCAGGCTCGCCGATGCCAAGAGAGATCACATTGTCCATCGAGCCTGCGATGTCAAAGAAGCGGCGGATGCCGCTGGGGGGCACTGAGGCGACGCGCTGGCTGACGAAGCGCTGGCTCACGGGGAGACCACCAGCCTCTTGTCGCTGGCGTCACCCTCAAAGATGACGCCGTCTTGCTTGTAGCGCTTGAGCACAAAGCTGGTGGAGGTGGCCGTGACCGTCTCCAGAATGCTCAGCTTGCTGCTGACAAAGTGAGCCAGCTCCTTGAGCGTCTGCGCCTCCACCTGCACCAGCAGGTCATAGGTACCGCTCATCAGAAAGACACTCCTGACCTCTTCAAAGCCCCAGATGCGCTTGGCCGTCTCGTCAAAGCCATGGTCGCGCTGGGGGGTCACCTTGACCTCTATCATGGCCTCCACCCGCTGGCGCTGGGCACGATCCCAGTCCACCACCGGGTGATAGCCCAGTATGATGCGCTCCTGTTCCATGCCATGGAGGGCATCGGCCACCTCCTCCAGGCTGGCGCCCAGCATCACCGCCATGCGCTCCATGGGGATGCGGCAGTCTTCGTTCAACAGATCGAGAATTTGTGCCCTGATCCCGTCCATGCAGCCTGCCTCCTTAGAAGATACCGCTGAGGGTACCCTGGTCATCGACATCGATGCTCAGCGCCGCAGGCGCCTTGGGCAGACCGGGCATGGCGATGATGTCACCAGCAAAGGCGACCACAAAGCCGGCACCGGATGATAGGCGCAGATCGCGTATGGTCAGCTCAAAGCCCTCGGGGGCATTGAGCAGCTTGGCGTTGTCGCTGAAGGAATACTGCGTCTTGGCAATGCAGACGGGATAATGGCCAAAACCGTCATCGGTCAGCTGCTTGAGGATGGCCTTGGTCTTGCCAGCAAAGGTCACCGAACCCGCGTGATAGACGCGCTTGGCGATGGCGCGTATCTTGTCCTCCAGGCTCAGATCGGCCTCGTAGGTGTAGCTGGGCTTCTTCTCATGCTGCTCATCCAGCAGATCGGTCACGCATCGCGCCAGATCGCTGGCGCCCTCGCCGCCCTTGGCCCAACCATCGCTGAAGCGGCAGGGCACCCCTTCGGCCTCCATGGCCTTCATGACGGCCTCTATCTCAGCGGGCGTATCGCTGACAAAGTGATTCAGCGCCACCACCACGGGCAGCTGCCAGACCTCCTTGATATTGCGCACATGACGCCGGAGGTTGTCCATGCCCAGCTCCAGCGCCTCTACATTCTCCTTGGACAGATCGGCCTTCTGTACCCCACCGTGGTGCTTGAGCGCGCGGATGGTGGCCACCAGCACCACGCAGTCAGGCCAGAGATCGCTCTGGCGGCACTTGATGTCCAGGAACTTTTCAGCGCCCAGATCGGCGCCAAAGCCGGCCTCGGTGATCACATAGTCAGCCAGCTTCATGGCCAGCTTTGTCGCGATCACGCTGTTGCAGCCGTGCGCGATGTTGGCAAAGGGTCCGCCGTGGATCAGGCAGGGTGTATGATCGATGGTCTGCACCAGGTTGGGCATCGCGGCGTCACGCAGCAGGGCTGCCATAGCGCCATTGGCCCCGACCTGTTCGCAGGTCACAGGCTTGTTGTCAAAGCTACGGGCCACCACGATCTTGCCCAGCCGCGTCTTCATGTCCTGCAGGTTGCTGGCGATGCAGAATGTGGCCATCACCTGACTGGCGGCCGTGATGTCAAAGCCATCTTCGCGCGGCACACCATTCTTGTCGCCGCCCAGGCCGCTGATCAGATTGCGCAGCTGGCGGTCGTTGAGGTCCATGCAGCGGCGGAAGGTGATGGTGCGGGCATCGATGTTGAGCTGGTTGCCTTGCTGGATGTGATTATCGATCATGGCGGCCAGCAGGTTGTTGGCAGCGGTGATGGCGTGCAGATCGCCGGTGAAGTGCAGGTTGATGTTCTCCATCGGGAGCACCTGCACATGGCCGCCGCCGGTGGCGCCGCCCTTCATGCCAAAAACAGGGCCCATCGAGGGCTCACGTAGGGCCAGCATGGGCCGTTTGCCGTTATAGGTCATGCCGTCGGCCAGGCTGATGGAGACGGTGGTCTTGCCCTCGCCTGCTGGTGTGGGCGTGATGGCGGTGACCAGGATGAGCTTAGCCTTCTCAGGCATCTGCGCATAGGGGCGCGGATCGACCTTGGCGATGTGCCGGCCGTAATAGTGCAGTGAGTCTTCCTTGATGTCCAGGCGCTTAGCAATGTCCTGGATGGGCAGCATGGTGGCGGCTTGTGCGATCTGGATGTCAGTCAAGGTGGTCATCCTCCTGTTGATTCAGTTTTGTTGAATGCCGGTGAAACAGCCTTCAGGCACGCCTCTTTGCTTTCCTCCAGGTGATGCTGCATCAGCTGCTCAAATCGTGTCAAGTCGCGCGCCGCCAGGTAGTCAAGCATCTTATAATGCTCCTGGTGCGCAGTGGAACGGCGGACAACGCTGGCGATGGCGACGGTGGAGAAGCGCATGATGTACTCCTCCTGGCTGTCGATCACCCGCAAGATGCGCTTTTTGCCCGACACCCGCTCGATGCGGCGATGGAACTGCCGGTTCAGCTTGGCC
>CAKTTM010000032.1 GCA_934615145.1 uncultured Clostridia bacterium
AGCAGGTCTGGCCTGTTGGCCAGCACCTCCACATCCACCACGCTGTCATCAAGGCCCAAGGCCTTGGTCGCATCCATGCCCAGCGGCAGATTCTCCTGAAAGATCAGCAGCCCGGCCTCGCCCACCGAGGGGTACAGCTCCTGTGGCACCTTGAGCTCAGTGGCCGAGCAGAGCATGCCGTAGGAAGTGACGCCCCGTATCTTGCCCTCCTTGATGCTGTGGCCGCCGGGCAAGGTGGCCCCCACCAGCGCCACGGGCGCCAGGATGCCTTCCTTGACATTGGGCGCGCCGCAGACAATCTGCAGCGGTTCTTCCTGGCCCACATCCACCTGGCAGACATGCAGGTGGTCACTGTTTTCGTGCTTCTGGCAGCTGATGACCTTGCCCACCACCACTTGAGAGATCTCACCCGCCAGGGGCTCGATATGCTCCACCGCGGTGCCGGTGGCGACCATGGCCTTCATGTAGGCGGCCTGATCGGCGGGGAGATCGGTATATTGCTGCAGCCATTGATAGCTTGTCTTCATCTTCTCTACCTCTTTACTGGCGGAACTGGCGCAGGAAGCGCTCGTCGCCTTCGTACATCAGCCGCATGTCCGGGATGCCGTAGCGCAGCAGGGTGATGCGCTCCAGGCCAATGCCAAAGGCAAAGCCGGAGTAGACCTCTGGATCGATGCCGCACATGGCCAGCACCTTGGGGTTGACCATGCCCGAGCCCAATACCTCTATCCAGCCTGAGCCCTTGCAGACCCGGCAGCCCCTGCCCCTGCAGTTAAAGCAGGTCAGGTCCACCTCGGCCGAGGGTTCGGTGAAGGGGAAGAAGCTGGGGCGAAAGCGCGTGCTGATGTCCTGGCCGTACAGCCGGTGGGCAAAGGCCTCCAGCGTGCCCTTGAGATCGGCCATGGTGACGTCCTTGTCGATCACCAGGCCCTCGATCTGGTGAAAGACCGGGCTGTGCGTGGCGTCCACCTCGTCAGCGCGGAAGACGCGGCCGGGGCAGATGATGCGCATGGGCGGCTTGCGACTGAGCATGGTGCGCGCCTGCACGGGTGAGGTATGGGTGCGCAGCACCACATTTTCATCCACATAGAAGGTATCCTGCGCGTCGCGGGCAGGGTGGTTCCTGGGGATGTTGAGCAGCTCAAAGTTATAGTGATCCAGCTCCACCTCAGGCCCCTCCACCACCTCAAAGCCCAGGCCCACAAAGCAGTCCACCACCTCGTTTAAGACCAGCGTGTTGGGGTGGGGCGTGCCCACGCGGGGGAGTGCCCTGGGCTGGGTGACATCGATGGTCTCCTCCAGCAGCGCCTTTTCCCTGGCCTGCGCCTTGAGCAGGCTTTCGCGCTGGGCCATGGCGGCCTCGATCTGCTGCCTGGCCTCGTTGATCCACTGGCCCACCTGCGGGCGCAGAGCGGGGTCCACCTGCCCCATGCCGCGCAGCAGGGCGGTCAGCTTGCCCTTCTTGCCCAGCACATCCACCCGCAGCTGCTCCAGCTTCGGCAGCGCGTTCACCTGCGGCAGCTGCTCCAAGGCTTCGCTGACGATACTCCTGATCTGTTCCTGCATACATCCTCCCAATAAAAAAGCCCCTTGACAACAAGGGACGCAGTCATGCGTGGTACCACCCAAATTCCAAAGCGAATATCACTTTGCTCGATGCCCCTAACGCGGGCGGACGGCCGGGCCTACAGCGAGATGGTTCAGCCCGGCGGCTCAGGAGTGAATGCTTCCCCGCGACACAGGCCGCTTGCAGCGTTTGCGGCCCTCTCTGGGTGGCGCGGCAGCGGGAAGGTTGTCCTCCCTCAAAGCCGATGGCGCTATCCTACCATCCCAGGGCCCGCTTGTCAAAGCCCTTTTTGCTGTACCAGGCGGCTGCAGCGCAGCATCAGCAGCAGGGCCGCCAGCATCACGGCGCTGGAGAATATCAGCAGGGCCTTGAGCCCCAGATTATCGATCACAAAGCCCGCAAACATGCTGGAGATGATGCCTGCCAGGCTGCCGCAGAGCGATACAAGGCCCTGGGCGCGCACCTTTTCGCCCGGCCTGACCAGGCCATTGACAAAATAGACCGAGGCAAAGCCATAGACGCCAAAGCAGAAGATGCTCAGCGCCATCGCCGCGTAAACCAGGCCCATGCCGCCGGCCAAGGTCAGTATCAGCAGCTTGACCAGGTGGGCGGCGAAGGTGAAGCTCAGCAAGCTGTGCGCCTTGTAGCGGCGCATCAGCCAGGGGGAGAGGAACATGATGGGCGTCTCGATGCCCGCCTGTATGAACATGGCGATGCCAAGCTCCCTTTCACCGCCGCCATTGGCCTGAATGACGCGCACCAGGAACAGCGTGGTAGGCGACATGCCGATGTAGAGGATGATGCTGGCGATCAGGAAGAGCCGCAGCCCTGGGCTGTCGGACAGCATTTGCCGATAGCTGGTGCGCTCCTGATGCTTTTCATGCGCTATCAGGGGCGCTGGCCGCTCGCCCATGCGGCTGAGATCCGGCATCCACAGCACCAGCGCCATGGCCACCGACGCTGTCAGCAGGTACAGCGGCATCAGCAGCGCGGGGGAGTAGCGCTCTATCAAGGCGCCATAAAGAATGGCAAATATTGCGTAGCCTATCGAGCCCATGCCGCGTGGCCAGCCATAGCGCACGGGGATGCCGGCGTTGATGTACTGCATGATCTGGGCGTTGAGCAGGCCTGCGATGGTGTTGCCAAAGCCGCAGGCCATGGCATAGACGATCATCGTCATGGACACCGCCATGGGCAGCTGCCAGAGCAAGGCGGCCAGCGTCATTGCCACGATGTAGAGCCCGGCCACCAGGCGCTTGATGGGGATGTGCAGGTGATTGTCTGAATAGTTGGAGATGACCAGCTGAAAGGCGATCGTCAGCACCGAGATCAGCGAGGCGGTGACGCCGATACGGGAGTCGCTGAAGCCCTTGTAGCTCAGAAATACCGTCAGGAAGCCTGACATGCTCAGCACGCTGGCCCAATAGCTCGCCTGCACGCCTGCGTAATTGCCCTCGATGCGCAGCCGCCCTGCCTTATCCTTTGCCATGCAGCACCTCATTGCTGTGATATGCGCCTATCATACCTTGCGCAGGCGGTTCACGCAAGCCAGGATGGCGCTTGTCAAGGCCCGCGGAGCAATGTATAATGGGGCCACGATAATACATCGACAAGGAGCAAGCATATGATCATTGGCATTCCCAAGGAAATCATGCACGCCGAAAACAGGGTGTCGGCAACGCCGGAAAGCTGCGGCAAGTTGGTGAAGGATGGGCATCAGGTACTGGTGGAGGCAGGCGCCGGTCTGGGGGCCTATTTTCACGATGAGACTTATCAGGCGGCGGGCGCGCAGATCATCAGTGATGTGCGCGAGCTCTACCAGCGGGCTGATCTGATCCTCAAGGTCAAGGAGCCGCAGTTCAACCATCAGACCCAGCTGCACGAGATCGACATGATGCACGCCGGCCAGTATCTGATCACCTTTATTCATCCGGCCTCGCCCGCCAACCATGACATGGTGCGCCACTTGGCGCGCCAGGGCGTGATATCGCTCACCTTGGACGGCGTGCCGCGCATCTCCCGCGCTCAGAGCATGGACGCGCTGACCTCCATGAGTACCTGCGCGGGCTACAAGGGCATGCTGATGGCGGCCAACCTGCTGCCCAGCTTCATCCCCCAGATGTTCAGCGCGGTGGGCATGACCAAGCCCTTGAATGCCCTGGTTGTCGGCGTGGGCGTGGGCGGCCTGCAGGCCCTGGCCACGGCCAAGCGCCTGGGCGCTGTCACCTATGCGGTGGATACACGCGCCGCCGCGCGCGAGCAGGCCCAGTCGCTGGGCGCCAAGATCATTGACATCAATGTGCCCGAAGAGCAGGCGGCGGGCCCTGGCGGCTACGCGCTCAAGCTCAGCCCCCAGATGCTGGAGCAGGAACGCCAGCTGATCGCGCCCCACCTGCCGCAGATGGACATCGTCTTCCTCAGCGCCCTGGTGCCCGGCAAGCTGGCGCCCGTCATCATCACCAAAGAGATGGTGGACAGCATGAAGCCCGGCTCCGTCATCGTGGACATCTCCATCGACCAGGGCGGCAACTGTGAGGCCACCGTGCCAGGCGAGAGCGTCGACCACGGCCTGGTGCATGTGGTGGGCATCAAGAACATACCTGGCCTGCTGCCAACCAGTTCTACCTCCATGTTCGCGCAGAACCTCTATAACCTGGTCAAGTACCTGCTCAAAGACGGCAGCTTCCACCTGGACGATCAGGATGAGATCGTGCAGGGCATCCTGACCACCAGGGACGGGCAGATTGTCCATCAGGGCGCCCGCGAGGCCATGGGCCTATGAGCAGAGAGCTGATCCTGGTCCTTGTCTTTGTCGCGGCCACGCTGCTGGGCTACAAGCTGATCAAGTCGGTGCCCAGCCTGCTGCACACCCCTCTGATGAGCGGCATGAATGCGCTAAGCGGCATCACCATCCTGGGCATGATCACGGCCACGCTGGGCGCTGTCGCCCTGCACAGCAAGCTGCTGGGCCTCATCGGTATCGTCTGCGCCATGATCAATGTGGTCTCCGGCTTTATCGTCACAGACCGGATGCTCAAGATGTTCAAGGGCTCCAGGGAGAAGGAGGAGGGACAATGAGCGACACGCTGTACTATGTCCTCTCTGCAATTCTCAGCCTGGGCGTGTTGCTGGGCATCCGCTGGATGAGCAAGGTGGAGACCGCTGTCCGGGGCAATCGCCTGAGTGCCTTGTGCATGCTCATCGCCGTCGTCCTGGTACTCATTCGTGAGGGCATCCTCTCGGATGGCTATGTCTGGGTCGGTCTGGCCCTGGGTTTGGCGCTTGGCATCGTGCTGGCCCGGATTGTGCGCATGATCACCATGCCCCAGATGGTGGGCTTCCTCAATGGACTGGGCGGCGCTGCCAGCGCGGTAGCCGCCTGGCTGACGCTGGAAAACAGTGCGGTGCTCAATGTCTTTGAGCTGTCGACCGGCGAGCTGGCGCTCTGCGTCGGCGCGCTGACCTTCTCAGGCAGCATGGTGGCCGCCGGCAAGCTGCAGCGCCTGCTGCCGCAAAAGCCCATCCGCCTGCCCGGTCACCAGGCGCTGACTGCGATGAGCTTTATCGTCATGCTGCTCAGCCTGGTGCTGGCTGTGGCGCTGCCCGCCCAAAGGACACTGTTTAGCTGGCTGGTGCTGCTGGGCGGCCTGGCCTTTGGCGCGCTTTTTGCCTTGCCCGTGGGCGGGGCCGACATGCCCATCACCATTTCATTGCTCAACTCCACCTCCGGCGTCGCTGCCGCCATTGCCGGCATGGCCATTGGCGATGTGCTGCTGGTCTCGGTAGGCGGCATCGTGGGCGCCAGCGGCCTGCTGCTGACGCAGATCATGTGCAAAGCCATGAACCGCAGGCTGTCGGCCATCCTGCTGGGCGCGGGCGGGGACAAGCCTGCAGCGGCGCATCATGCCGCGGCTCAGCCTGCGGTGGAGGAAGTGATCGAGGAGACCCCCCGAGAGGCAGTTGAGGAACTTGCTCAGACTGAGCCCAAGGACGCCAAGGCCTGGCTTGCCGCGGCACAGAACATCGTCATCATTCCCGGCTACGGCATGGCGCTGTCCCAGGCACAGGAGGCCGTCAAGGCGCTCTATGACCAGCTCAGCGCCCAGGGCAAGCAGGTGCGCTTTGCCATCCATCCGGTGGCGGGCCGCATGCCCGGCCACATGAATGTGCTGCTGGCCGAGGTGGACATCCCCTATGACCTGCTGCACGAGATGGACGACATCAACCCCCAGATGGATCAGGTGGACCTGGCCATCGTGATCGGCGCCAACGATGTGGTCAACCCGGCCGCCAACACCGCAGAGGGCACGCCCATCTATGGCATGCCTGTGCTGGATGTTGAAAAAGCCGGGCGTGTCATCATCATGAACTTTGACGACAAGCCCGGCTATGCCGGTGTGCCCAACCCCCTGTATCAAGAGAGCGCCCAGGTGCTGCTGCTCTTTGGCGATGCCAAGCAGAGCCTGGAGGAATTGCTGGCTAAATAGACAGTTTCATATCGCCGGGCTTAATCAGCCCGGCCTTTCTAAAGCCCCAGGCGATCAGCCAAGTCAAGAGGGCGGGCAGCAGGAAATGCATCAGCAATATCAGCCCCAGCGCCTCCATGGTGCCAAAGCTGCCCTGCATGCTGGCCCAGGCCCCGAACTGACCCACCAGCCCGCTGGTGCCCATCCCGGCACCCAGCGGGTTGTTTGGCATCTTGACCAGCACCGTGCTGATAGGGCCTAAAATGGCGCTGGCCAGGATGGGCGGCAGCCAAATGATGGGCTTGCGCAGGATATTGCCAAACTGCAGCATCGAGGTGCCCAGGCCCTGGCTGAGCAGGCCGCCCAGGCCATTGTCCGGGTAGGACTGTACGGCAAAGCCTATCATGTTGGCACAGCAGCCCACACAGGCGGCGCCGGCCGCCAGGCCGTCCAGGCCCAGCGATATGGCGATCGCGGCCGAGCTGATGGGCGCGGTCAGCACCATGCCCATGATGACTGAGACCGCGATGCCCATCGGCAGCGGCTGCAGCCGCGTGGTTTCATTAATAAATGCGCCCAGCGCCGTCATGCCGCTGGCGATGGCGGGGCCGGTCAGCTGCGCGATCAGGCCGCCGGACACGATGGTGACGATGGGCACCAGCACGATGTCCACCGGCGTGCGGCCCGCGATCAGCTGGCCCAACTCCGCGCCGACCACCGCCGCCAGATAGGCCCCCACCGGCCCGCCCAGGCTGTAGCCAATGGCGCCTGTCACAGCCGAGGAAAAGACCACCAGCGGCTTCACCTTCATGCCGTAGCCAATGGCCACACCAATGGCCGCGCCCACCACAGGCGAGGCAGCCCCCACCATATCGGCAAAGCCCTTCAGAAAGCCCAGCCCCGGGATGCCCGACAGCTGCGACAGTATTAAGCCGATGATAAGCGATGAGAATAGACCCAGTGCCATATAGCTCATGGCATCGATGAAATAGCGCTGAAAGAAGCCCCTGAGCCGCCCGCCGCCTTTCTGTGTCATGCTTTGTACGCCTCCCTGCAGTTAGTCCAAGCCATTATAGGCCCTTTGGCGGGGAATGCAAGGGCGGCACGGCTACCTTCAGCCGCGCCTCCTGAATTGTTATCTGGAAGTTCGATCTTTTAGGAATCAAGCGTGCTTAGGACATGCTTGCTTTAGTGCAGCTCAGCTTCTCCCTTGCTTAGCAATCATTCAGCGCTCAGCGGCTCACAGGAGCGTGCCACTGTAATGCTTGGGACTGCTCCCTGTTATGCCCTTGAATACCTTGGAGAAATAAGACGCGGAAGAGAAGCCGACGGCATCTGCTGCCTCTGCCACAGGCATGCCGCGCTTGAGCAGGGGGATTGCCTGCTCCACCCGTTTGCCGTTGACATAGCTGACAAAGCTGGTGCCCAACTGCTCGCGCAGGCACTTGCATAATGTGGAGCGGCTCACCTGCAGCGCGCCGCATACCTCGTCTAATGTCAGTGGTTCTGTCAGGTGCTGGGCAATGTAGTTTTCAAAGGCGCTCACCAGGCTCAGGCGTGCGGCTTTGATATAGCCGCGGGAACAGGCAGAAATGGCGATGGCTTCCAGCATCCGCTCAGCCGAGCGCTGGGCTTCGGCGCTGATGCTGGGCAGCTGCCAGAACAGCGCCTTGGTGGTGTCTGGGTTCAGGCCATAGCGGTCAAACCAGTGCTGCGCCCAGCGGGTCTGCGCGCCACCCTCTACCCTTGTCTGGCCGATCATGAAGAAGCCAAGCAACTCGCCCTCCACGATGAGGGGTGTCGCGCACTCTTCCAGATCTGCATGACATCTCACGCGTATCGTTCTCTTCTCCTTCAGGGCCCTGTCAAGCAGCTGCTTGTCACATTGGTGGCAGGCTTGGTGCAGCTGGGGCACTGTTTGCAGCCAGGTACAGTAGGCGCTGTCCTCCCTATCCGAGCTGTAGATGCGCTTGGCACCGGTGGTATCCCAAAAACTGATGCGTATGCCTGTCAGCAGCGTAAAATCACGCAGCATCCCCCGAAGCTGATCCCTGTCGAAGACCACCGTCTTAATACCCGTCACCGCCCTTACGATCAATGGCTGCACAATACTATACGAAAAGTGTACAATCGTACAGAGATTAGCACAATATTACACGGACTGTCAACCGCGAGATAGTATAATGCAGTCAACGCTACCAGGGCGAGGCCCAAAGCACACGATGATATATGAATGGATATAAATGCATGAAAGCCATTGTTGTTGACAAACCGCTGTCGTATCAGCTGAGGGATCTGCCACTACCCGAACCACCGCATGGCTGGGCGCGCATCAAGGTGTTGATGGCTGCTTTCTGCTCCACTGATCTGGAGGTGGTGTCAGGCGGCATCAAGGCCCGCTATCCCCTGACGCCCGGCCATGAGTGGTGTGGGATCGTGGACAAGGTCAATGGCGGGCAGGCTGACCAGGGCTGGACAGGCCAATACGTTGCCGCCAGCAATGATGTCTGCTGTCTGGCCTGTCCTGCCTGCCGCAGCGGGCAGTGGCGCAATTGCGCGCAGTTTGGTGAGATAGGCTTTGCCC
This sequence comes from uncultured Clostridia bacterium, assembly GCA_934615145.1. Lineage (GTDB taxonomy): Bacteria > Bacillota > Clostridia > Christensenellales > Aristaeellaceae > UBA1038. Next base: position 8,618 of record CAKTTM010000032.1, read on the forward strand.
ACGACGGCGCCTTCGCGGAGTATCTGTTGGTGCCCATCTATGCGCTGCGTGCGCTTCCGGCGGACATGGCGCCTATCCAGGCCTGCCTTTTGGAACCGCTGGGGGTGGGCATCGGCACACTCGACAAAGTAGATGCCCAGGCAGGTGACAGCATGCTGATCATCGGCGCCGGCTCCATTGGTCTCAACGCGCTGGCTGTCGCCAGGGCGCGGGGCCTGCGCCGGATCGCCGTGATGGAGCGCTCAGGGCATCGCCTGCCCATTGCGCGCCAGCTGGGCGCCTCACATACTCTGGCCACCAGCCTGGAGGAGCCGGAGGCCGCCTTGCAGAGCATTTTCCCTAATGGCCCGGACATCATCATTGAGACCAGCGGGGCGGAGAGCGCCCTCCAATTGGCGCTGCGCATCGCCCCCAAGGGAGGGCGCATTGCACTGGCCGGCTTTGGCTCGCACCGTGACTTCCGCCTGCATATTGATGACATCCACATCAAAAACCTGAGGGTGGTAGGTGCCGGCAACAACTGGAATGTGCTGGACCGGGCCATCGATCTGGTGCAGAGCGGGTTGGTTGATACATGTTGTCTGGCGACGCATCAGTTGAAGCTCGAGGATTTTGCGCAGGCGGTCGAACTGGCCGGGCAGCGCGGCGAAGGCTTCGTGAAGTCTGTGTTCGCTTTGGAGCGCTGAAGGCATGAGGGTGCTTGGTGTTGACCTGGGCACATCCAGTGTAAAACTGCTGGTCATCGACGGTAACAGCAGCTGGCAGCACACGCAAGCCTATTCGCGGGAAGGCTTTGAAGGTCACTTTGAGGCCCTCCTGCGCGGTCTGCGGGCGCTGAGCCAGCAGATCGACCTGCGTAGCATCGATGCGATGGGCCTGTCGGGGCAAACGGGCAGCTACGCGGTGATGGCTCCTTCAGGCGGCCTGGGAGCGCAGATCGGCTGGCAGACCCCGGGCCGTCAGGCGCTGCTCGAGGGCTTGCTTGAGACGATCGCGCCAGAGGTCTACCTCGATCAGACGGGCATGGCGCAGCCCCGCATCGCCTCCTATCCGCTGCCCTCACTGATGTACCTGAAGGGCGAGTTGGTGCCCGGCTGTCTGGTGCTGCAGCCCAAGGATTATCTCTGCTACCGGCTCAGCGGCGAGGCCCTGAGCGATCCCTTTTCCTGGCGGGGGCTGGCAAATCCGTCAAGCGGTGAATACAGCAAGGCATTGCTTGCTACCATTGGTCTTGAGGACGCCATCTTGCCCAGGCTGCGCTCCCTGACGCGGCTGTCCGACGAGGCGGCTTCGTTCACCGGCCTGAAAGCCGGCCTGCCCATCCATGTTGGCCTCAATGACTTCTATGCCAGCCTGGTCGGTATGGGGGTGCAGCGGCCGGGAGAGGCATTTGATGTGGCCGGCACCAGCGAGCATCTGGGGGTGGTCGTTGAAGGCGCGCAGCCTGCGCGGCTGATACGAAGCCCCATGCCGGGTGGCTTGTATGTGCACTATGGTGTGACAGCGTCAAGCGGCACGGCGCTGAGCTGGAGCGCGCGGCGCTTTGGCACGGCGGACCCGCCCATGGTGGACAAAGCGCCGCTCTTCCTGCCCTATCTTAAGGGCGAACGGGCACCTGTATTTGACGAGGACGCGCGGGGCATGCTGATCGGGCTGACAGATATGACTGACACGGACGCCATCCAGTACAGCGTGTATGAAGGCGTGGTATTTTCGCTGTACAGCATCTTTGAAGCCCTGCAGACGCCCAGCCCCGTCCACATCCGCGTGACTGGGGGCCCAAGCGAAAATGCCGTGCTCAACGCCATGAAGGCTGCCATGTTTGGCCTGCCCCTGTTGACCGGTCCGATTGCCAGCGGCTCTGCGCTGGGTGCGGCGGTATTGGCCGGGGTCAGCCGGCCGGAGGGCGAGCGTAGCACGCTGCCGGACTCTGGGCTGGGAGAGCGTTTGCACAGGCGCTACGCCGTCTGGCAGAGGGCTTATGGCGCGTGGCTAGAGATGGTGGCAGGAGAGGATGTTAGCACACTATTCTAGCTAAGGCAGGTGAGGGTTCATGGCTGATGTGGTTATCTTTGGCGCTGGCAAGATTGCGCGCGGTTTTCTGGGGCAGTTGGTATTCCGCTCCGGCTTGAGTTTTGCTTTTGTTGAGCAGTCGCAGGCGCTGGTGGCCCTGATGCGCGAGAAAAAGGGCTACCAGGTACGCGTGCTGGGCGCGCCTGAGAAGGATGACTACATCACCGGCTTCGACTGCTGCGCGCTGGGTGACAGGGAGTGCATACGCGGCATCATGAAGGGCGCCAGGCTGCTGTTCACGGCGGTGGGCGGCAAGAACCTTGAGGCCTTGGCGCCTGCCCTGGGCTTCGCGCTCAGCTGTGCCCTGGAGCCGGTCAATGTAGTGACCTGCGAAAACTGGCAGTCACCCGCCGCTTTGCTGGAAGGCCTGGCAAAAAGCCAATATCCTGATGTCAAGGCGGGATTTGCGGAGGCTGTGGTGATGCGCTCGGCCATTGAACCCACGCAAGAAGAGCTGCGTCAGGATCCTCTGCTGGTCAATGTGCAGGATTACTGGCATCTACCGGTTGACGCTGAGAAGCTGGTGGCGCCTTTGCCGTCTGTGCTTGGCCTGGAGCCTGTAAAGGACTTTGGCGGCCTGCTGGAGCGCAAGTTCTATACCTACAACGCGGCCAACGGTACGGTGTCTTTCCTTGGCGCCTTGCTCGGGCATCGCCTGATCTCGGAAGCCGCCGAAGACCCGCGCATCGCCCAGTTGCTGGAGGCGGTGTACCTGGAAACGGGCAATGCCCTCTGCCGCAAGTACGGCATGCCCCTGGAGGAACAGCTGGCCTTTGCGGGCACATCCAGGGCCAAGCTGCGGGACAAGGCCATCGTCGACTACATCGAGCGCAACGCGCGCGATCCCCTGCGCAAGCTGGGCCCCCATGACAGGTTGGTGGGTCCTGCGCGGTTGTGCGAAGCCTATGGGGTGGAGCCTGAGGCTTTGGCGCTCGCCATCGCGGCCGCGATACACTATGTGCAGCCCACAGACCCATCGGCAGTGCAGCTTCAGCAGATGCTCAAGCAGGATGGTGCCGCCGGTGTGCTGGAGAAAGTCTGCCAGATCATGCCTGATGAGGCGCTGCACCAGCTGGTGC
>CAKTTM010000033.1 GCA_934615145.1 uncultured Clostridia bacterium
GCTGCTGATGAGCGCCGAGTATGTGATGAGCGGCGGGAATGAGCGGGTGATCCTCTGCGAAAGGGGCATCCGCACCTGGGAGACCTATACCAGAAATACGCTGGATCTGTCCGCTGTGCCGGTGCTGCACGAGCTAAGCCACCTGCCGGTGGTGGTGGACCCCAGCCATGCGGTGGGCCGCTCGGCGCTGGTGCCCTCCATGGCGCTGGCGGCGGCGGCGGCGGGCGCCGATGGCCTGCTAATCGAGGTGCACAATGACCCCGAGCGCGCGCTGTGCGACGGCGCGCAGAGCATGACGCCCAACAACTTTGACATCCTCATGGACAAGATCCGCAAGGTACGGGAGGTGATCGCCTCGTGAAGCTGGGCATCGTGGGCCTGGGGCTGATCGGCGGCTCGCTGGCCAAGGCCTTCAAGCAGGCGGGCGGCCACCATGTGCTGGCCTGCGACCTGGACAGGGCCACCGAGGACATCGCCATCGTGGCAGGCGCCAGCGACGGCCGCCTGGTAGAGGGCAATGTGGGCGACTGTGAGCTGATACTGATCGCCATCTACCCAGTGGCGGCCGCGCAATGGCTGCGCGACATGGCACCCTATATCGGGAAGGACGCCCTGGTGATCGACTGCTGCGGCACCAAGCAGGCCATCTGCGACATCGGCTTTGAACTGGCGGCGCAGCACGGCTTCACCTTTGCCGGCGGCCATCCGATGGCCGGCACCCAGCACAGCGGCTTTGCGCACAGTAGGGCCGATCTGTTCCAGGGGGCGCCGATGGTGATCGTGCCGCCCCGCTATGACGATATCCGCTTGCTCAGCCGCATACAGGATGCCTTGGCGCCGGCTGGCTTCAAGCGCATCAGCGTCACCACCGCGCAGGAGCACGACCGCGTGATCGCCTTCACCTCACAGCTGGCGCATGTGGTGAGCAATGCCTACATCAAGAGCCCCACCGCCCAGGGCCACAGGGGCGTATCGGCCGGCAGCTATAAGGACCTGACCCGCGTGGCCTGGCTCAACCCCGACATGTGGACGCCGCTGTTCATCGAGAACAAGGAGCATCTGGCCCACGAGCTGGATATGCTGATCGAGGCGCTGGACGGCTATCGCCAGGCCATCCGCGAGGCCGACGCGCCGCGGCTGCGCCAGCTGCTGGCAGAGGGCGCGCGGCTCAAGGATCAGATCGACGGGAGGGGCTAAGTGAGCGACATCATCATCCGCGAGGGCCTGCTGGTGGAGACCGGGCAGATCATCAGGGGCCTCAAGCCCGCTGAGAAGCTGGCCATCATCACGGAGCAGACGGTGGCGGCGCATTATCTTACGCCGCTGCGGCAATCGCTGACAGAGGCCGGCTTTACGGTCTGCGAGTTCGTCTTCCCGCCCGGGGAGGCCTCCAAAAACGCCGCGACCTATGTGGCCGCCCTTGAGTTTCTGGCCAGCCAGCAGCTCACCCGCAGCGACATCGTCATCGCCCTGGGCGGCGGCGTGGTGGGCGATCTGGCGGGCTTTGCGGCTGCCAGCTACCTGCGCGGCCTGCGATTGGTGCAGATGCCCACCACGCTGCTGGCCTGCGTGGACTCGGCGATCGGCGGCAAGACGGGCATCGACCTGGAGGCGGGCAAAAACCTGGCCGGCGCCTTCTACCCTGCCGAGGCGGTGCTGATAGACCCTGCGCTGCTGGACAGCCTGCCGGAGGCTGTCTTCCAGGACGGCATGGCCGAGGTGATCAAGTACAGCTTCATCGATCACAGCCGCCTGCCCGCGCTGCTCGACCAGCAGCCGCTGCCCCTTGACAGCCTCATCCGCGCCTGCGTGGACATCAAGCAGGGCATCGTGGCCCGCGATCCCTTTGACCGGGGCGAGCGGCAGCTGCTCAATCTGGGCCATACCTTTGGCCACGCCATCGAGCGGTTGAGTGACTACCGGCTCTCCCACGGCCGCTGCGTCGCCATCGGCCTGGCCATCATGATGCGGGCCTGCCTGCGCCGCGGCCTCTGCGCCGCTCACAGCTATGATAGGCTGCTGGCGCTGCTTCAGCGCTATGATCTGCCCTACACGACGGACTACGCGGCGGACGACATCTACGCCCTGATGCTCTCTGACAAGAAGCGCGCGCAAGGCGGCATCACCCTGGTGACGCTGGATCAGCAGGGCCAGGCCAGGCTCTACCCCACCACGCTGGCGGAAGCCAAGGCGCTGCTGCATGAAGGGTTGAAGCCATGATTGCGCGGATAGCGCCGGGCAAATTGACGGGCAGCATCGTCGCCATCCCCTCCAAATCGCAGGCGCACCGGCTGCTGATCGCGGCGGCGCTGGCGGATGAGCCGACGCTTCTGCGCTGTGACCCGGTGTCCGAGGACATACTGGCCACTGCGCGCTGCCTGCAGGCGCTCTGCGCCGATGTCGAGCGCCTGTCAGAGGGCTTTCTGATTAAGCCCCTCCCGCCCAAGCCAAGGCCTGTGCTGGACTGCGGCGAGAGCGGCTCCACATGGCGCTTCCTGCTGCCGGTGGCGGCGGCGCTGGGAGCCGAGGCCACTTTCCTGCTCTCCGGCCGCCTGCCCGAGCGGCCCATGGCGGCGCTGTACGAGACGCTTGAGGCCCAGGGCCTCGTCATACAGGGGCAGGGCAGCGCCAGGGTGAGCATCTCGGGCAGGCTGCGCGGCGGCGACTTCAGCCTGCCGGGCGATGTGTCCTCGCAATTCGTCAGCGGGCTGATGCTGGCCGGGCCCTTGATGTCGCAGGGTTGTCGCATACAGCTCAGCGGTGCGCTGGGCTCCAAAGGCTATGTGGCCATCACCCGCCAGGCCATGGCGCGCTTTGGCGTACAGACGGAACCACTCAGCGTCCCAGCCGGACAGCGCTACCAGTCGCCTGGCGAGGTGCAGGTGGAGGGCGACTGGTCAAACGCCGCCTTCTGGCTGTGCCTGGCAGCGCTGGGCAGCGATCTGCGGGTGAGCGGCCTGGACAGCCAGTCGCCTCAGGGCGACAAGGCCATCCTGGACATACTGCGCGCCTTTGGCGCTGATGTGTCCATACAGAATGACACTATCAGCGTGAGGGCGCCAGCCGATGGCCTGCAGGCCGCGGACATCGACATCGATGGCTGCCCGGACCTGGCGCCGCCGGTGGCGCTGCTGGCCACCCAGGCCAAAGGCGAAAGCCGCCTCTCCCCCACCCATCGCCTGCGCCTGAAGGAGAGCGACCGCGCGCAGAGCATCATGGACACGCTGAATGTCCTTGGCGCTGACATCCGCCTCGAGAACGATCGGATGCTGATCCGGGGCGGAACGCGGCTGACAGGCGGCAAGGCGCAGGGGCATCAGGATCACCGCATCGTGATGATGGCGGCCATCGCCGCCTCTGTGAGCGAGCAGGCGGTCACGATCTCAGGCGCTGAGGCGGTGGACAAGAGCTATCCCGATTTCTTTGAGCACTTGGGGCGGCTGGGCGCCGACCTGGCAATCAGACAGGCATAAGGAGGCAGCTGTGGCATCCATCTATGGCAGAAATATCAGGGTCTCGCTGTTTGGCCAGTCCCACTCTCCGGCAGTCGGTGGCGTCATCGATGGCCTGCCCGCGGGCTTCATGCCCGACATGGCGGCGCTACGCGCCTTCATGAAGCGGCGGGCGCCCGGGCAGACGCTGCTGTCCACCCAGCGCAGCGAGGCCGATCTGTTTGAGGTGCTGGGCGGCCTCAGCGAGGGCAGGCTCTGCGGCGCGCCCTTTGCCGCCACCATCCGCAACAGCGATGTCAGAAGCGGCGACTACACGGCGCTGAAGGCCACGCCCCGACCCGGCCACGCGGACTACCCGGCGCAGCTCAAGTTCGCAGGCTTTCAGGACAGGGCGGGCGGCGGGCATTTCTCCGGCAGGCTGACGGCGGCGCTATGCCTGGCGGGCGGGCTGGTCATGCAGATGCTGGCGCAGCAGGGCGTGCGGATCGCCGCCCATATCGCGTCCATCGCGGACATTGAGGACGAGCGCTTTGACCCGCTGAGCCCTGACTTTTCCCGCCTGCAGCCAGGCTATCTGACGGTGATCGACCAAGGCAAGGCAGAGCAGATGGCCCAGGCCATCGACGCCGCGCGCCTGGCGGGTGACAGCCTGGGCGGCGTGATACAGTGCGCGGCCACCGGGCTTAAGCCGGGTCTGGGCGAGCCCATGTTTGAGGGGCTGGAAAACCGCATCGCCCAGGCCATCTTTGGCATCCCGGCCGTGCGGGGCATCGCCTTTGGCACAGGCTTTGCGGCCACCCGCATGCGCGGCAGCCAGCACAATGACCCCTATACCATCAAGGAGGGCCAGGTCAGCGCCAGCAGCAACCATGCCGGCGGCATCCTGGGCGGGCTGTCCACCGGCCTGCCGCTGCTGTTTGATGTGGCGATCAAGCCGACGGCCTCCATCTACCTGCCCCAGCAGACGGTGGATATGGGCACAATGCAGGACGCACCCCTGCAGATCAAGGGCCGCCACGACCCCTGCATCGTGCCCCGCGCCGTGCCCGTGGTGGAGGCGGCCTGCGCGCTGGCGCTATATGACAGTTATCTGGATCATGATAAAGGAGCGGGACCATGAAATTAAGCGATTATAGAGGACAGATCGACCAGGCGGACAAGCAGCTGCTGGAGGCCTTTGTGCAGCGCATGCGGGTATCAGAAGACATCGCGGGCTACAAGGCGCAGCAGAAGCTGCCCGTCTTTGACCCGGCGCGCGAGCGCGACAAGCTGGCGGCACTCAAGGACCTGGTGCCAGACGATCTGCTCAGCGACAGCGAGCGGCTCTACCAGCTGCTCTTTGAGCTCAGCCGCATGCGGCAGCGGCGCCTGAGCCAGGGCGAGAGCCCGCTGCAGGCGCAGATCAGGCAGGCGCTGGCCAATACCCCCCAGCAGTTTCCTGAGCGGCCGCTGGTGGCCCTGCAGGGCGTGGAGGGCGCCTTCTCCCAGCGCGCGGCGGAAAAGCTCTTCGCAAAACCCGGGCTGATGTTCTTTGATTCCTTTGAGGGCGTGTTCAGGGCCGTCGATCAGGGGCTCTGCCGCTTTGGCGTGCTGCCGCTGGAAAACTCCACCGCGGGCTCGGTCAACCGCATCTACGACCTGATGATGCACTATCAGGTCTCGGTGGTGCGCTCCACCCGGCTCAAGGTGGATCACTGCCTGCTGGCGCTGCCTGGCGCCACACTCAGCGGCATCAAGGAAGTGGTCTCCCACGAGCAGGCGCTGCAGCAGAGCGAGGGCTTCCTAAAGTCCCTGGGCAACATCAAGGTCACCGTCTGCGAGAACACCGCGATGGCGGCCAAGATGGTCTTTGAGTCTGGCCGACAGGACCTGGCCGCGCTGTCCAGCCGCAGCTGCGCGGAGCTGTATAACCTAAATGTGCTTCAGGCCTCCGTGCAGGACAGCGCCAGCAACTTCACCCGCTTCATCTGCACCTCAAAGAAGCTGGAGATCTATCCGGGCGCGGACAAGACCAGCGTCATGATGGTGCTGCCCCATCGCCCCGGCAGCCTGTACAATGTGCTGGGCCGCTTCTACGCGCTGGGCATCAACCTGATCAAGCTGGAGAGCCGCCCGCTGGCGGGTAGCGACTTTGAGTTCATGTTCTACTTCGATCTGGAGACCTCGGTCTACGCACCTGAGTTCATGCGCATGTTTGACGAGATCGAGGGCATGGCGCTGAGCTTTCAGTACCTGGGCAGCTACTCGGAGGCGGTGTGAGGCGCTATGGTCTGCTCGGCGAAAAGCTGGGCCACAGCTTTTCGCCGCAGATACACGCCATGCTGGGCAGCTACGACTACCAGCTCTATGAATTGCGCCCCGATGAACTGCCCGGCTTCATGCGGGACAATCCGCTGTCCGGCTTCAATGTCACCATCCCCTACAAGCAGGCGGTGATGCCCTATCTTCAAGGGCTTTCGCCTGCGGCGCAGAGCATCGGCGCCGTCAACACCGTGATCCGCCAGCCCGACGGCAACCTCTACGGTGATAACACCGACGCCTACGGCTTTGAATGCCAGCTGGGGGAGGCCGAGGCCCTGCGGGGGCGCAAGGCGCTGATTTTAGGCAGCGGCGGCGCCTCCAAGACCGTGCAATGGGTGCTGGCATCCAAAGGCATACAGGGCATCGTCATCTCCCGTCAGGGGGAAGACAACTACAACAATCTATCGCGGCATCAGGACGCGGCGCTGATCGTCAACACCACGCCAGTAGGCATGAGCCCAAAGGTGGAGGCCAGCCCGCTTGACCTACAGGGCTTTGAGCACCTGAAACTGGTTCTTGACCTGATTTACAACCCGGCGCGCACGCGGCTGATGCTGCAGGCGCAGGATTTGGGGCTGGTTTGCCGGGGCGGGCTGAGCATGCTGGCAGCCCAGGCCATCCGCGCAAGCTGGCTGTTTGGCCAGATACCCCCCGGCAGCGCCGATCTGGACAGCGTCATCCAGGCCCTGGACAGGCGCACGCGCAATATCGCGCTGATCGGCATGCCCGGCTGCGGCAAGAGCTCGGTGGCCCGCGCGCTGGCACGGCTGAGCGGGCGGCCGGTCTTTGACACCGACCAGATGCTCAGCGAGTCCACGGGCCTGAGCCCCGCAGAGATCATTCAGACGCATGGCGAGCCCGCATTCCGCAGGATGGAAAGCCAGATGTTAAGCGAGGCCGGCCAACAGACGGGCGCCATCATCGCCACCGGCGGCGGCGTGGTGACCCAGCAGGGCAACCTCAATGCCCTGCGGCAGAACAGCCGCATCCTCTGGCTCAAGCGCCCGCTGCACCTGCTGCCCACCGGCAACAGGCCCATCTCGCAGGCAGAGGGGCTGGAAGCCCTGTATCAAAAGCGCGCGCCGCTGTATGGCAGCTGGAGCGAGCGCAGCTACGATCACCAGAACATCGAAAAAACAGCGCGCCAGATCATGGAGGATTGGCTATGAAGCTACTGATCATCAACGGCCCCAACCTCAACATGCTGGGCATCCGCGAGCCTGAGGTCTATGGCCGGGATACCTTGCAGGATCTGGAGACGCTGCTGCGCGCCCATGCCCAGCTGCTGGGCATTGAGCTAAGCTTTTTTCAGTCCAACCACGAGGGCGCCATTGTGGATGCCATACAGGCTGCATATCATACGCAGGACGGCATCATCATCAACCCTGCCGCCTACACGCACACCAGCATCGCGATACTGGACGCCCTAAAATCAGTGGCCCTGCCCGCGGTGGAGGTGCATCTGTCCGATCTGACAAAGCGTGAGGACTTCCGACAGCTGTCCTTTGCCGGCATGGCCTGCATCGCCACCATATGCGGCAAGCATTTTCAGGGCTATGTCGAGGCGGTGAACCTGCTGCGCCGGCACATCGACAGCAGGCGGGAAACATGATAGGATAGCCTTAGAGCACTATGTTCAGGAGGTGGATCCTCATGGATTGGCAAAACCTGGGCGTGGCACCCGCCCATATTCTGCTGCCCCAGGGCAAGGCGCTGGGCGCGCATTGGCCGGTGGTGGCCTTGGATCAATATACATCGCAGCCGGAGATCTGGCAGGCGGCTGAACAGGCCATTGGCGACGCGCCCTCCACCCTCAGGCTGATCGTGCCGGAGGCCTTTTTGCATGAGAGCGAGCAGCGCGCAAGCGCCGCGGCGCAGAGCATGCGCCGCTATCTGGATGAGGGCATCTTGGCAGAGGCTTTGAACGGCTTCGTGTTGGTGGAGCGCAGCACGCCCTCTGGCCAGCGCATGGGCCTGGTATTGGCCATCGATCTGGAGCAGTACGACTATCACCCCGGCAGCCGCAGCCTGATACGCGCCACCGAGCAAACGGTGCTGGATCGCATACCGCCCCGGCAGGCCGCGCGTGAGCAGGCGGTGATCGAGCTGCCGCATGTGATGCTGCTGATCGACGACCCGCAGGACAGCGTGATCGGCCCGCTGAGCGGGCTCAAAGACAAGTTGCCGCTCTTATATGACATCGAATTGATGATGGACGGCGGTCATCTGCGCGGCTGGCGGGTGGATGAGCAGGCGGAGCTGACCCTGGTGGCCAGTGCGCTTGCCGCCCTCAAGGCGGCGCTGAAGCCCGGCGAGCCGCTCTACGCCGTGGGCGACGGCAATCATTCCCTGGCGGCCGCCAAGGCCACCTGGGAGAAGCACAAGCAGAACCTGAGCTCGGCCGAACTGGCCAATCACCCCGCGCGCTACGCCCTGGTGGAGCTGGTCAACCTGCACAGCCCCGCCCTGCTGTTTGAACCCATCCATCGCGCCGTCTTTGGCAGCGATTTGGCGGCACTGCAGGCGGTATTGGCGCCGCTGAAGCCAGTGGCCGACGCGCAGGCGCCCGACATCACCCTGATATCAGATAAGCAAGACCTGCCGCTGCGGCTGACAGCGCTTGATGGCCGCCTGGTGGCGGACGCTGTGCAGCGTCTGCTGGACGAGGCCGAATTGCAGCTTGACTATGTGCACGGCGAAGACGCGCTGCGCGAGATCGCGGCGCGCGACAAGGCGCTGGGCATCCTGATGCCCCCCTTCCCCAAGGACCAGCTCTTCCCCACCGTCCAGCGCGACGGCAGCCTGCCGCGCAAGACCTTCTCCATGGGAGAGGCCAACGAAAAACGCTTTTACCTGGAGGCCAGGCGCATCGTCTGAGGCGCTGCCCCCAGTCATATTGAAAGGAGCATCCATTGATGGACAGGGTATACAATTTTTCGGCCGGGCCCTCCATGCTGCCGCTGCCAGTGCTGGAAAAGGCCGCGAAGGAGCTCGTCAACTTTGACAACACCGGCACCAGCGTGATGGAGATGAGCCACCGCTCAGCGCCCTTTGAAGCCATCATCGCACAGACTGAGCAGCGCCTGCGCCAGCTGATGGCCATACCAAACAACTACAAGGTGCTTTTTTTGCAAGGAGGCGCCACGCTGCAGTTTGCCGCCGTCTGCTACAACTTGCTGACAGGCTCTGGCAAGGCGGATTATGTGGTCACCGGCCAGTTCTCCCGCAAGGCCATGGAAGAGGCGCAGAAATACGGCGACATCCGCATGGTGGCCTCCAGCGAGGACCGCAACAATACCTATATCCCAAAGCTCGGCCCGGATGACTTCCGCCAGGACGCGGACTATGTGCACATCTGCCTCAATAACACCATCTACGGCACCAAGTGGCCCTATATTCCCGACACCGGCAAGGTGCCGCTGGTGGCCGATGTCTCCAGCTGCATTTTGTCCGAGCCCATCGATGTCAGCCGCTTTGCGGTGCTCTACGCAGGTGCTCAGAAGAACATGGCCCCCGCCGGCCTGACGGTGGTCATCGTGCGCGAGGACATGCTGGGCCATGCCCGCCCCGACACACCGGTGATGCTGGACTGGGCCATCATGGCCAAGAACGACTCCATGTACAACACGCCGCCCTGCTACCCCATCTACATGGCGGGGCTCAACTTTGACTGGCTGCTCAATGATGTGGGCGGCCTGGAGAAGATGGCGCATCAGAATCGCGAGAAGGCGGCGCTGCTCTACGGCTATCTGGACAGCCAGGATTATTATCAGGCGCCGGTGGAGAAGGAAGCCCGCTCCTTGATGAATGTCACCTTTGTGACCGGGGACGAGCAGCTGGACAAGGCCTTTGCCAAGGCCGCGGAGGCCGAGGGCCTGATCAGCCTCAAGGGCCACCGCTCGGTGGGTGGCATGCGCGCCTCCATCTACAATGCCATGCCCTATGAGGGCGTGGACAAGCTGGTCGCCTTCATGCAGATGTTCGCGCTGGCCCACCCCAAGTTCCCTAAGGAGTCAAAACAATGAAGAACATCAAGCTGCTCAACGCCATCGCGGACTCTGGGCTGGATCTGCTCAAGGAGGCGGGCTATCACCTGGGCACCGATGTCGACAATCCCGACGGCATCATGGTGCGCTCGGCCGATATGCACAGCACCGCCTTTGGCGACAGGCTGCTGGCCATCGCGCGGGCCGGCGCCGGTGTCAACAACATCCCCATCGAGCGCTGCACCCAGCAGGGCATCGTGGTCTTCAACGCGCCGGGCGCCAATGCCAACGGCGTCAAGGAGCTGACTGTCTGCGCGCTGCTGCTGGCCTCGCGCGATATCGTCGGCGGCATCAACTGGGCTCAGGGCTTGAAGGGCCAGGACGATGTGGCCAAGCAGGTGGAAAAGGGCAAGGGCGCCTTCGCCGGCGTGGAGATCATGGGCAAGACACTGGGCGTGGTGGGCCTGGGCGCCGTCGGCGGCCAGGTGGCCAATGTGGGCCATGATCTCAACATGCAGGTGCTGGGCTGCGATCCCTACCTGTCGGTGGACGCCGCCTGGCGGCTGAGCCATGCCATTGGCAAGGCCTCCACCTTTGACGATCTCTACACGCAGTCGGACTATCTGTCGCTGCATGTGCCCTCCACGCCTGACACCAAGGGCATGATCAACAAGGAGACCATCGCCCGCATGAAGCCGGGCGTGCGCATCATCAACATGGCGCGCGGAGACCTTGTCAACAACGATGATATCAAAGAAGCGCTCAGCAGCGGCCAGGTGGCCCGCTATGTGACCGACTTCCCCACAGAGGATCTGCTGGGCGTGCCCGGCGTGATCACCATCCCCCACCTGGGCGCCTCCACCGAGGAGGCGGAGGACAACTCCGCCCTCATGGCCGCCAAGGAGCTCATCGCCTATTTGGAGACCGGCAACATCTCCAACTCCGTCAACTTCCCCGAGGCCAGCATGCAGCGCCTGGGCGACTCGCGCATCTGCGTGCTGCACATGAACATCCCCAAGGTGCTGGCCGGCCTGGCCTCTGCCATCTCTGAAAAGGGCATCAACATCGAGCACATGCTCAACCGCTCGCGCGGTGACGCCGCCTATACCATCATTGAGATCAGCGGCGATGTCTCGCCCCGGCTGGTGGAAAACATCATGGCCATCGAGGGCGTGATACGGGTCAATCTCTTTGTCTGAAACCCTGGCGGCTGGTTACACTCTGTGCAGCACCGGAAATGGTGTCAGGAGGCAGCAGGATGGCAGGACAAAAGCTGAGCGATCAGGATCGCCAAACATTAATAGCATCTCTCAAACATCGATTTGAGCAGCACATGGCGCGCCACCCTGGCCTGGATTGGCCCGCGGTGGCGGCACTGATTGAGCAGGATGAGCGAAAACTCTGGGCGCTGCAGCAGATGGAGCAGACCGGCGGGGAGCCGGATGTGGTGCTGCTGGACGGCAAGGCCTGGTACGCCGACTGCGCGGCTGAAAGCCCGGCTGGCCGCCGCAGCCTGTGCTACGACGTGCAGGCACTGGCCAGCCGCAAGGAGAACAAACCCCGCCACAGCGCGGGTGGTCTAGCCCAAGAATGGGGCGTAGCGCTGCTGAGCGTAGCGCAGTACCGTGCCATGCAGGCGCTCTTCCCCTTTGACCAGAAGACGTCCAGCTGGGTGCTGACACCGGACAGCATCCGTGGCCTGGGCGGCAGCCTGTTTGGCGACAGGCGCTATGATACCGTCTTTATCTATCACAATGGCGCGGAAAGCTATTACGCCAGCCGCGGCTGATAGAGTACACTAACGTTCGC
>CAKTTM010000034.1 GCA_934615145.1 uncultured Clostridia bacterium
GATGATGACCACGATGATGAGGATGACAAAGCTCAGGATGGTCAGCAGCTTGTCCATGGAGAACTTCTTGCCGTCGAGCCTTGCCATGTCCGGGTTTACACGCGCCTTCATGCACTCACCTCCTGCGGATAGAATACCGGCTTGATAAAGCGCAGGCCCACTTCGTCACCTTCCTGGTACTGCCGGTCATCCTGAAGGGCGTCCAGGGCATTGCGCTCGATGCGCAGCTCATGCTCACCCAGGCTGACGAAGTAATCATACTGATTGCCAAGGAAGACCGCCCGGCGGATGCGCCCCTTGAGCGGGCTGGCCGGGTCAAAGACGATGTTCATCGGGCGCACGCCGATGTCCAGGGCGCCGGCCGGACTGCCCCCGGGCGCCGCGAAGGGCAGCAGGATATCGCTGCCCTGCACCTTGAGCCCCTCCTGGGAGGCGCTGGCGGGGATGAAGTTGGACACGCCGATGAAGGCGTAGACATAGCGATCCACCGGCTGCTTGATGATCTGCTCATCGCTGCCGATCTGCGCGATGTCGCCGTTCATGCGCATGATGGCGATGCGGTCGCACAGCTGCAGAGCCGCCTCCTGGTCATGGGTGATGTAGATGATGGTGGTGCCGATATCGCGCTGTATCATCTGGATCTCCAGTATCATTTCCTCGCGCAGCTTGGCATCCAGGTTGGTGATCGGTTCATCCAGTATGATCAGCTCGCCCGACGAGACCAGCGCGCGGGCGATCGCCACCCGCTGCTGCTGGCCGCCGGACAGCTGCGAGGGCATGTGCTTTTCATAGCCCGTCATGCGCACCTGCGCCAGGGTGTGGGCCGCGCGCTGCTTGATCTCGTCCTTGGGCACCTTGCGCTTTTTCATGGGGTAGCAGACATTGTCCCACACCGACATATGCGGCCACACGGCATAATCCTGAAACACTACGCCCACATTGCGCCGCTCCGGGGGGATGTTGACGCGCTTGCTGGCGGAGTAGACCAGTCTGTCCCCGATGTAGATGTCGCCGGTCTCGGGCTTGATAAAGCCGCACAAGGCGCGTATCAGCGTGGTCTTGCCGCAGCCGGAGGGGCCGATGACGCCCATGATCTCGCCGTCGTCCACATCCAGCGTCAGGTTCTGAATGACTTGCTTGGGCCCGTAGCTCATGGAGACATTGTCGAATCTGACCTTTGCCATGGCATGTCCTTTCTGAAGGCGGGGAGCAGGCGCTGCCGCCTGCTCCTCGCGCTTATCGTCTCAAAGAAGAATTTTTACTTAAACAGGCTGTCAAACTTGTCCAGCGTCTCCAGCTTCTCGGCGGCCAGCTTGGCCTCGTCAGGCTGCAGGGAGACCTTGGAGATCTCGCTTGCCATCAGCGCGCCGGGCTTGGTGGCCTCATCGCGGATGGGGGTGCAGTCGTTGGCGACCAGCACATCCTGGCCTTCCTTGGACAGCAGGAAGTCATACAGCAGCTTGCCGTTGTCCTGATTGGCGCTGCCCTTGACCAGGGCGATGGGGCTGGAGATGGCGATGGTGTCCTCTGCCGGGTAGACGAACTTGATGGGAGAGCCGGCACCCTCCAGGGTCTGGGTGATGTAGTCCACCGCAATGCACACGGTGTAGCCGCCGGCGGCCACATTGTTGTGCGTGCCCGAGCTGCCGGAATCCAGCTCCGTGCCCATGGCGGCCAGCTTCTCAAAGAAGTCCCAGCCGTACTTTTCATTGTTGACCAGCGCGCCCACCAGATAGGCCGTGGTGCCAGACTCCGTGGGGTCTGTCATCAGGATCATGTTGCGATAACGCTCATCCAGCAGGTCAGTCCAGCGCTGGGGCGCCTCCTCGGCCTTTACCTTGTTGGTGTTGTAGGCCAGGCCCATGACCACCAGGCGGGCGCCCACATAGAGATTGTCAGGGTCCTTGTAGGCAGGGTCGATGGTTTCAGCCTCGGGGGAGACATAGGGCTCCAGGATGCCCTGCTCCTTGAAGGTCAGGTAGTCAGAGGAATCGCCCACCCACAGGATGTCGGCGGCGACCTGCCCGGCCTGCTGCTCAGTGGCGATCTTGGTCTTGATCTTGCCGGTGCCGGCTTGATAGTAGTCCATCACGATGCCGGGGTACTTGGCCTGGAAGGCCTCCTTGACGGCGGCCAGCTGGTTTTCCTTCAATGAGGAATAGAGCATGACCTTGCCGCTGGGCTCTGCGGCCAGCGCCGCCATCGACAGGGACGCGAGCATGACCAGGGTCAGAATAAGTGCCAAAAACTTTTTCACGACTTGTCCTCCTTATTTGTGCGCACAACCTGTGCTTTTGTGACAAAAACATACCTGAACCACCAAGGATAGGCAAGTTTGAATGTATTTAAACCATCTGTTGTGCGCAAATTCGAACCAAAATGACCCCTCTGCTTGACAGCGGAGGCGCTCAGCAGGCACAATAGGGGCAGGGAGTATCTATATATGTCAAAACAGGCCAACAACAAAACAGCACGCAGCCTGCTGACCCGCCTGACGGCCGGTCTGATGGTGGCCGCGCTGCTGCTGACGGTCTTTTTGCTGCTCTTCAGCGCCTTTGAGCGCATCGGCCTGCAGGCGATCGTCAACACGCAGACCGACTTTGTGCGCCATACCAGCAGCATCTCAGACGCCATGCAATCCCTGGTGCAGAGCCTGGGGGCCCAGATCTACTACATCAGCTCCACCACCAGGCTGCGCACCGCCAGTCAGATGAGCACCTTTGACCGCATCTACGCGCTCAGGGAACTGGGCCAGTATGTCTCGGCCAGCCAGATGCTGCAATCCATCTATGTCTTCAATGAGGCCCAGGGGCATGTGTACAGCACAGACGAGTCCTTCTACAGTGCGGGCTTTGACCGCTTTGTTGACCAGCAGGCGCTGACTCTCTACCAGTCACGCAGCCCGGACAGCCGCGGCCGTCTAATCTATCGCAGCATCGATGTGCCAAGCGTGCTGTACCGCCCCAGGGAAAGCTATGCCTTCCTGGTCTTTGAGACCAGCGCCGATGGCAGCCCGCTCCCCGGTGCCGTGGTGCTCAATCTGGATCCCAACTACTTTCGCAATCGGCTGCTGAGCTTTTCGGGCCACAGCACCCTGGTGATGGATCATGATGGGCGCGCGGTGGCCTACCAGGACGAGGCGCTGATCGCGCCTGCCCGCGCGCTGCTGCCCCAGGTGCTCAGCCAGTCGCTGAGCGCGCCGGGTGGCTATATCCGGGGCAGCGCTGAGGACGGCCAGCAGCTGCTTTGCTTCTATGCCTTGATGGGCACCGGCGACTGGATCACCCTGCGCATCATCCCCTACCACCAGGCCCTGCCCGGCCTGCATGCCATACGCGACGCGGCGGCGCTGGTCATCGGCGGCGTCATGCTGCTCTTGCTACTGGCCACCCTGCTCGTTTTCCTACGCGTCTACCGCCCCTTTAGCCGGATGCGCAGACGTCTGGCCGAGGACAGCGCGCTGCTGAGCCAGCATCAGCACGCCCGCGCCGCGGAAAAGCTCGATCACATCCTGGCAGCCTCCCTGCAGCTCAAGCGCGAAGAGGCGCTGCGCGAGGCCCTGCTGGGCAAGCCCTGTGACATGGCGCTGCTGCCACAAAGGCCCTGGTGGCTGCTGCGGCTGGACATCCCGCTACCACAACTGCAAGCCGCTGCCGCAGCGCTTGACATAGGAGACCATATCAGCCTGTCCGAAGGGGGCCATAGCCTGCTGCTGGGCGCGCTGGCGCCGCAGACCAAGGCGCTGGATCTGGCCCAGCGCTTGAGCCAGAGCCTCAATTGCCGCAGCTATTACAGCCATCCACTCAAGGATCTGCCCACGCTGGCGCAATCGGCGCGCGAGCTGTATGAGCTAAGCTGCCTGAGGCTGTTCTATCCGGGGCAGCACATCCTCAGCCAGGCGCTGATCAAGCAGCACCGCAGCGAGCCCGGCACGATCAGCGAGGACAGCGCGGAGATGCAAGCCGCTTTGCGCGCTGGGGATGTCCAGCCGCTGCGCCAGGCCTTTGTCGACTATATGGGCAGGCTCAGGCATCTGTCCTTTGCTGATCTGAGCTTCGCGCTCAAGCGCGGGCTTAACCAACTGCAGCCCTCCGGCCTGACAGAGCCCGCCTTTGGCAATCTGCCCACTGAAGAGCTGCTGCTCAAAGCGGAGGATACCGGCGCGCTCTTTGACATGCTCTGCCCCCAGGTGCAGCTGATCTGCCAGTATCATCAGGACAGGCGTCAGCAGCGTGCGGACGCGCTGTCAGAGCAGGTCATCAAGCGGCTGGAGATGGGCTATTCGGACGCGGAGCTGGGCGCCAAGCAGATCGCCGGTGAGATGGGCATCACGCCCGCCTACCTGCGCAAGCAATTCTTTGAGGCCAATGGCGTATCGGTGGCCGAGTACCTCAATCGGCTGCGCATCGACCAGGCCAAGCATCTGCTGCAGACCAGCGAGCTGAGCGTGGAAGCCATCGCGCGGCAAATAGGCTTTGAAAATCATAAATACATGTTCGTGCTCTTCAAGCGCATCGTGGGCATGACCCCACGCCAGTTCACCCAGCAGACCACGCAGGACAGCGGCCAGGCATAACGCGTCCAGGAGCAGGGACCTGAGCCTTCTGGTCATCAGCGAAAATCTTTCCTTGACAGCCCATACCATAACCCGTAGAATCTAAACAAACTTAAGGCAGATATTTCCCACATGATCCACCCCGTCATTATTGGAGGTGAGCGACATGACCACAGGAAGCCTGAGCCCGCGTGGCAGCGCGGCAGGCGGCCGACTGCGGGCCTTTGGGCTGTACATCTGGAAGCACAAGTACCTTTACCTGATGCTGCTGCCGGCCATCATCTACTACATCGTCTTCCACTATGTGCCCATGGCGGGCGTCAGCCTGGCGTTTAAGAAGTTCAACCCCATGCAGGGCATCTGGGCCAGCAAGTGGATAGGCTTTGACTACTTTCAGCAGCTCTTCTCGCTTAACAAGTTCTACCAGGTGCTGTGGAACACGCTGTCCATCAGCTTCACCCGCCTGATATGGGGCTTCCCCTTCCCGATCATCATCGCCCTGATGCTCAACGAGCTACGCGGCAACAAATTGAAGCGCGGCATCCAGACAGCCATCTACATCCCCCACTTCATCTCCTGGGTGGTCCTGGGCGGCATGCTGACCAACCTGCTCAGCGCCGACAGCGGTGTGGTCAATGGCCTCATCCAGGCGCTGGGCGGCAGCCCGATCGGCTTTCTGACGGATGAGAAGTACTTCGTGCCCACGATGGTGGTCTCCATGATCTGGAAGACCTTCGGCTGGAACACCATCCTCTACCTGGCGGCGCTGACCAGTGTCGACCCCCAGCTCTACGAGGCCGCGGTCGTCGACGGCGCCGGCCGATGGAAGCAGCTGCTGCACATCACGCTGCCCTCCATCATGTCCACCATCGTGGTGGTGCTGATCATGCGCATAGGCAGCCTGATGCAGGCCGGCTTTGAGCAGATATTCGTGCTCTATCATCCTGGGGTCTACCGCTCTGCCGATATCATCGACACCTATGTCTACCGCATCGGCCTGACGGAGGGCAAGTTTGAGCTGGCCACCGCGGTGGGCCTGTTCAAATCCATCATCAACTTCGTCCTGATCGTGCTTGCCAACCGCTTTGCGCGCAAGTTTGGAGAGGAGGGGGTCTACTGATGCAGGGCGCCGCGAAAAAATACAGGATCAGGAAGTCAGCCGGTTCCCGCGCCTTTGATATCATCAATGTGCTGCTGCTGTGCCTGCTGGCGCTGACGGCCATCTACCCCTTCTGGGACGCGCTGGTGGTGTCGATGAGCTCACTGAAGAGCTACCTGGCCACGCCGGTGCACCTGTGGCCCAGCGAGTTTTCATTCGAGGGCTACAAGTACATGTTCAACTCCCCCACCCTCTGGAGCAGCTATGCCAACACGCTGTTCATCACCGTGGTGGGCACCGCGCTCAATGTGCTGGTCACCATCATGGCCGCCTATGTGCTGAGCAAGAAGGAATTAAAGGGCCACCGCGTGCTCACCTTCCTGGCGGTGTTTACCATGATGTTCTCCGGCGGCATCATCCCCACCTATATGGTCGTCAAAGATCTGGGGCTGATGAACTCGCTGTGGAGCATGATCATCCCCAGCCTCATCAGCACCTACAACCTGATCATCATGCGCAACTTCTTCCGCGCCATGCCCAAGGAGCTGGAGGAAAGCGGCATGCTGGACGGCTGCACCGATGTGGGGGTGCTGTTTCGCATCGTGCTGCCGGTGTCTATCCCGGCGGTCACCACCATCACGCTGTTCTACGCCGTCGACCACTGGAACGATTTCTTCTCCGCCATCATGTACATCAACAGCCAAACCGCCTGGCCGCTGCAGCTCTTCCTGCGCAGCATGCTCTTTGAAAGCGACATGGCCTACGCCTCCGGCGGCGAAAGCCTCTTCCTGCTGGGCCAGCCGATGAAGATGGCCGCCGTGATGCTGGCCATCATCCCCATCATGTGCGCCTATCCCTTCTTCCAGAAATACTTCACCAAGGGTGTGATGGCCGGCGCGGTCAAGGGCTGAGCCGGCTTAAGCTATTCAACAAAGGAGACTGAGTTATGACAAAAAAAATCTTTGCCCTGATCCTCTCCCTCTGCCTGCTGCTGGGTGCTGTGGGCGCGATGGCTGCGGGCGACCCCATCCGCTGGCTGACCACCGGCGACGCAGGCGCCAAGCCCATCATCATGAATGACCGCATCATGACCTATCTCAACGAGAAGTTCGGCATCGAGCTCAATGTGCAGTATGTGCCGGAGGGCAATGTGGAGAAGGTCAATGTCGCCATGGCCTCCGGCGATTTCCCCGATATCGTGACCGGCAGCTATGGCACCAGCGCCACGCAAAGCTGGATCGACAACGGCATGCTGATACCGCTCAACGACTATATGGACAAGTACCCTAACCTCAAGGCCAGGCTGGAGACCTATGCCTGGTCGGCGGTCGATGGCAAGTACTACGGCGTTCCCTTCATCACGCAGTACAACTCTGCCAACCAGCTGATCATGATGCGCCAGGACTGGCTGGACAAGCTGAACCTGGCCTATCCCAAGACCCTGGAGGAGCTCAAAAAAGTCTTTCTGGCTTTCACCAATGACGACCCCGACGGCAACGGCCGCAACGACACCTATGGCTACACCACGGTCAAGCCCGCGGGCAACTTCAACTGGGCCTTCTACGCCTTTGGCCGCCAGTATGGTGACTATGAGCTGGACGCGAATGGTCAGGTCATCCCCTGGTTTGAGGCCCCCAGCTTCATCCCCGGCATGACCTACCTGCATGAGCTGTGGCAGGCAGGCGTCATCGATCCCGAGTTCCTGTTAAACGACCTGGCCAAGAACGAGGAGAAGTTCTACCAGGGCAAGGCGGGCGCCGTGGTCGTGCCGCTGTACCGCCATGTCAGCCGCCATGAGAAGAACCTGCAGTCCATCAGCCCTGATGCGGCCATCGCCTACGGCCCGGCGCCGCTGGGCCCAGACGGCCAAAGCTCCGGCCTGAGCCCCCAGGGCAAGGCGGGCTTCTTCACCGGTGTCACGGCTGTGTGCAAGGCGCCGGAAAAGGCCGTGGCCTTCCTGGACTTCATGCTCTCCCCTGAGGGCCACCACCTGCTGCGCTCTGGCATTGAGGGCATCCACTACACCGTGGTGGATGGCAAGGAAGTGCCCAACGAAGAGGAGCGCGCCAAGGACAACTTCTCCCCCAACGGCTGGGCGCATCCCCTGGCCTGGGGCAGCCTGTACTGGCCGCTGGAGTCCAACTACCTGCCCGCAGGCGAGCCCAACCGCGAGCGCGCGCTGGAGACCGTTGATCTGGCCACTGCCGCTCAGCGACCCAATCTGATCAAGCAGCGCACACCGCTGGAGATCGAGCACGCCTCGGCCCTGGACGACATCGTGACGCAGTACTTCATGGACATGCTGCGGGGCAATCTTTCGGTGGAGGAGGGCGCCAAGCAGCTCTCGGCCGAGTGGCGCTCCCAGGGAGGTGATGAGCTGCTCAAGGAGCTCAACGAGGTCTACGCGGCCCAGGTTAAATAATTTGCAAGCATACCGCGCCCGCTCGCACCAACGGGCGGGCGCGGCGCTTTGTCAAGAAGGAGTGCCAAATGCCTGACAAAAAGCTCAATGTGCTCTATATCCTCACCGACGATCAGGGCGCCTGGGCCATGCATTGCGCCGGCTGCCGAGAGCTGCACACGCCCAGCCTCGACCGCCTGGCCAGCGAAGGCATGCGCTTTGACAGCTTCTACTGCGCCTCGCCCGTCTGCTCGCCCGCCCGCGCTTCGCTGATGACGGGCAATATCCCCTCCGCCCACGGCGTGCACGACTGGCTCAGGAGCGGCAGCGTGGACGCGGTCAGGTTTGCCCAGCAGGGAAAAGACAATCCCTACGGCAACTACGCCGACGAGCGCGAACCCATACAGTATCTAAAGGGCCAGACCTGCTACACCGATGTGCTCAGCGAGAAGGGCTACCAGCTGGCGCTGTCGGGCAAGTGGCACCTGGGCGACTCGGTGACGCCTCAGCATGGCTTCTCCCGCTGGTTTACCATCGGCAAGGGCGGCTGCTTTTACTATCACCCCGACATCGTGGAGAACGGCGACATCACCCTCCGCCACGGCGAGTATGTGACGGATCTGATCACCGATCGTGCGCTGGACTTCATGGGTGAGATGGCGCAGGAAGAAGCGCCCTTTTATCTGGGCGTGCACTACACCGCGCCCCACTCCCCCTGGGAGGCGGAGCAGCACCCCAAACGCTTCATCGATATGTATGAGGACTGCGCCTTTGGCGACACCCCCGATGTGCCCGATCACCCGGAGATGACGGTGCCTGCCGTCTATGGCACCCAGAACCGCAAGATCAACCTGCGGGGCTACTACGCCGCCATCACCGCCATGGATGAGGGCGTGGGCAAGCTGCTGGACAAGCTCGACGAGCTGGGGCTAAGCGAGAATACGCTGGTCATCTTCAACGGCGACAACGGCATGAACATGGGCCACCACGGCATCTGGGGCAAGGGCAATGGCACCTTCCCCATGAATATGTTTGAGACCTCGGTCAAGGTACCCTTCATCGCCCGCTGTCCAGGTCTCATCCCGGCGGGCCAGGTCTGCCAGGAACCGGTCAGCGCCTATGACCTCTTCCCCACGCTGATGGAGACCCTGGGCCTCAGCAGCAAGGCTGCGCTTAATCTGCCCGGCCGCAGCTTCCTGCCGCTGCTCAAGGGCGAGCAGGCCGGGGAGGATCGTGAAATCGTCATCTTTGACGAGTACGGCCCGGTGCGCATGATACGCGACCGGCGCTACAAGTATGTGCACCGCTATCCCTACGGACCGCATGAGCTATACGATCTGGCAAGCGACCCGGATGAGGCGCGCAACCTGGTGGACGAGCCGGAGATGGCGCCCGTCATTGTGGCACTGCGCGGCCGCCTGCACGCCTGGTTCGCCCGCTACGCCGACCCGCTGCGCGACGGCCTGTATGAGAATGTCACCGGCCTGGGCCAACTGTGCTCCGCCGGCGCCTACGCCGAAAAGCTGGAGCGCTACGCCAGGCCAGCCAAGGTGAGCGACATCAAACAGCCCTGATTGCCAGGCCGCAAAGCAAAAAAGCCGCTTCGCGCAGCTTTTTTGCGTTCAGACCTATACCCCGCTATTTACCTATTGTACTTAAACCGCGTGCCCGACAGCCGCTGCCACAGCGCGTCGCAGGCGGCCAGGGTCTCGCCGGAGAGCGGCGGGCCCTCCAGGAGGGAGAGGTTCTGCTCGAATTGACTCAGGCTGCTGACACCGCAGATGATGGTGCTGACCTGCGGCTGCTGGGCGATCCACTGGTAGCTCAGCTGCAGCAGGCTGAGCCCCGCATTTTGTGCGATGGCAGCCAGCTCCGCCACGGCGTCAAAGTTCTCATCCGACCAGTACCTGCGGTAATACTCCTGATTGAGCGAGAAGCGGGTGTCCCTGGCCGGGTCGCCGCTGTGGTGCTTGCCCGCCAGCAACCCGCCGGCCAGGGGATTATACACCGCCAGGCCCATGGGATGGGCTTTGAGAAAGGGCAGCAGCTCGGCCTCAATGCCGCGGGTGAGCAGATTGTACACATTCTGCGTGATGACAGGCCGGTCAAAGCCGCGCGTACGCCCCGCATGCAGCGCGTCCGCCATCTGCCAGGCAGCAAAGTTGCTGATGCCCATATAGCGCACCTTGCCCGAGCGAATCAGGTGGTCCATCGCCGACAGGCTCTCCTCGATGGGCGTGTGATAGTCCGGCCTGTGCAGGTAATAGATATCGATGTAGTCGGTGCCCAGCCGCTTGAGGCTAGCCTCCGCCGCGGCCAGCATATGCCGCCGCGACAGCCCGGCGTCCAGCGGGTTTTGCCCCATCTGCCCGGCCACCTTGGTGGCCAGCACCACCTTGTCGCGCCTGCCCTGCATCGCCTTGCCCACGATGCGCTCGCTCTGCCCCTGATTGTAGACATCGGCGGTATCCCAGGCAAAGACGCCCCGCTCCAGCGCCAGATCCATGATCCGCAGGCTCTGATTTTCATCCGTTTGGCCGCCAAAGGTCATCGTGCCCAGGGTCAGGGCCGAGACGGGCAGGCCGGCATTGGCTAAATATCTCATGCCCGCATCATAGCATGGGCTGTTCCCTACCGCAAGCCGTCTTGTGTTGCGCCCCTTGTCACCATCTTGTATAATGCGGGCATGAGACTGAGCATAGGAGGACGCATGCACCGCATCCGCAAGTATTTCATCCTGTTCCTGATACTGAGCCTGATACTAAGCATCAGCGCCCTGGCGCAGCCGGCCCAGGCGCAGACGCTGCGCATCAAGCTGTTCAAGTCCGGCAAGGCAGACGCCTTCCTGATCCGCACGGCCAATCACGCCATACTGATCGACGCGGCCGAGGACGACGACGCCGAGGACATCCTGGACTACATTCAGGAGAAGGGCGTGGAAAAGCTCGACCTGATGATGCTGACCCACTTTGACAACGGGCACATCGGCGGCGCGCCCGAGGTGCTGCGCGGGGTACAAGTGGAGCGGGTGATGATGCCCGACTACGACAAGATAAGCGACTGGCGCCGGATGCTGGACGAGGCGCTGACCGAGAAGGGCATCACACCGGAAATCCTCAAGGCCGATACCAGCTTCAGCTTTGACGATGTGGCCTTTGACATCATCGTGCCCAAGGCGGAGCATTACAGCGAGGACGAGGACAACGACTTCTCATTGGTGACGCGGCTGCAGCACGGCGACAACAGCTTTCTCTTCACCGCCGACATCATGAGCCAGCGCATGCAGGAGCTCTTTGACAGCGGCATCGATCTGTCCAGCACCTTCCTGCAGGTGCCCGATCACGGCCGCAACCGCGACCTGACCGAGCGCTTCATCCGGGCGGTGGCGCCGCGCTACGCGGTGATCACCTGCTCCAAGAAAAACCCGCCCGCGGGCGCGGTGCTGCAG
>CAKTTM010000035.1 GCA_934615145.1 uncultured Clostridia bacterium
TCCACATCCTGGCCATAGATGCTGTCGGGCGCTACGAATTCAACCTCGGGATGCTCCTGGGCCATGCGCTGGACATGCCTGTCGTTGATCTCGGTGAAGACGATTTTCTTGGCGCCCGCCTCCAGCAGGTAGCCGATCAGGTAGTAGCCGGTCTGGCCCGCGCCCTGGACGGCGAAGGAATAGTTGCTGATCTCGCTGTTGCCGTATTTTTTCATCAGGCCGGCCTTGATGCCGTGGAAGGCGCCCAGCGCGGTCACGGGGGAGGGGTTGCCGCTGCGGCCCTCCAGGCCCACCACATGCTGGGTCTCCATCGCCACATAGCTCATGTCCTTGGTGGTGGTGTTGATGTCCTCGGCGGTGATGTAGCGGCCGTTCAAGCTCTGCACAAAGCGGCCCAGGGCGCGGAAATAGGCCTCGCTCTTGACCTGGCTGGCGTCGCCCATCAGCACCGTCTTGCCGCCGCCCAGGTTGAGCCCGGCAGCCGCGCTCTTATAGGTCATGCCGCGGGCCAGGCGCAGGCAGTCGATCAGCGCATCCTGGTCAGAGGCATAATTCCAAATCCGGGTGCCGCCCAGCGCCGGCCCCAGCGTGGTATTGTGGATGCAGGTGATGCCTTTGAGCCCTGTGGAGCGATCGTAGAAATGCACGATTTGTTCGTACTGATGATCCGCCATGGCGGCAAAAATAGAGAAGTCGCTCATACCATATCCTCCGGTTGTTTTTTTCTTGCACTTATTGTACAATGCCTTCCATCAAGGCGCAAGTACCCAAAGCTAAGCCGGCGGAATATTTGTTGAGTTTGACATGTGGCTATGCTATGATGCGCGAAATGAAACCAGTTTACGACAAAGACCTTAGAGGAGAGATATGAGGAAAGCGTATGTCCATTTTCGCGAGGAGCGCTGTAAAGGCTGCGGCCTGTGTGTCAGCGTCTGCCCTCAGCACATCCTGCAGCTGGATCAGTCGCGCACCAACGCGGCCGGCTACAACCCCAGCACCATCACCGATCAGGACAAGTGCATTGCCTGCGGCAATTGCGCCCGCATCTGCCCGGACTGGGTGATCACGGTGGAGAAGGAGGATGGCAAGCGTGAAGCCTAAGCTATGGAAGGGCAATGAGGCCATCGCCGAGGCGGCGATACGCGCCGGCTGCAAAGCCTACTTTGGCTATCCCATCACGCCGCAAAACGAGATCCCCGAATACATGAGCTGGCGCATGCCCGAGTCCGGCGGCGTCTTTTTGCAGGCCGAGAGCGAGATCGCGGCCATCAACATGGTCTATGGCGCCAGCGCCGCGGGCGTCCGGGCCATGACCAGCTCCTCCTCGCCGGGCATCAGCCTCAAGCAGGAGGGCATCAGCTACCTGGCCGGCGCCCAGCTGCCCGCCGTCATCGTCAACATGATGCGCGGCGGCCCAGGCCTGGGTAGCATACAGCCCGCGCAGTCAGACTACTCTCAGGCCACGCGAAGCGCGGGGCACGGCGACGCGCGCATGATCGTACTGGCGCCCGGCTCCATCCAGGAGGCGGTGGACCTGATGCAGGATGCCTTTGACCTGGCCGACCGCTACCGCATGCCGGTGACGGTGCTGGCTGACGGCATGATAGGCCAGATGATGGAGCCCATCGTCTTCAAAGACCGTGCCCCGACAGCGCTGCCGGCCAAGGATTGGGCGGCGGTTGGCAGGGAAGCGCCTGGCAAGACGCACTTTGTCACCTCGCTGCGGCTGGACGCCGCTGACAATGAGCAGTTCAACCGCGAGCTGCAGGACAGGTATAAGCAAATAGAGCAACAAGAGCTGCGCTATGAGGCGCTGCAGTGCCAGGACGCGCAGATCATCATCGCGGCCTATGGCACCACCGCGCGCGTGGCGCTGTCGGCTGTACGCGAGCTGAACCAACAGGGCATCCGGGCGGGGCTTTTCCGGCCCATCACGCTGTGGCCCTGGCCTTACGAGCAGCTGCGCGCCTTGGTGCAGCAGCCCAGCGTCAAAGCGGTGCTGACGGCGGAGATGTCGGCCGGCCAGATGCTGGAGGATGTGAAGCTGGCGGTGCTGGGCGCCAAGCCCACGCCCTTTTACGGGCGCATGGGCGGCATGGTGCCCGACGCGCTGGAGATCGTCAGTCAGGTGCGAGAGATCATCGGGGAGGACAAGGCATGAGACAGACCGTACACGCGCCAAGCAAGGTGCTGCGCGATGTGGCCACCCACTACTGCCCCGGCTGCCACCACGGCATTGTGCACAAGCTGATCGCAGAGGTCTTGGAGGAGCTGAACCTGGCGGACAGCGCCGTGGGCATCTGCCCTGTGGGCTGCAGCGTCTACGCTGGCAACTACATTGACTGTGACTTCATCGAGGCGGCCCACGGCAGGGCGCCGGCTGTGGCCACCGGGGTCAAGCGCACGCGCCCGGATATCCCTGTCTTCACCTATCAGGGGGATGGCGACCTCGCCTCCATCGGCATGGCGGAGATCGTGCACGCCGCGATGCGGGGCGAGAAGTTCACCACCATCTTCATCAACAACGCCATCTATGGCATGACAGGCGGCCAGATGGCGCCCACGACGCTGGAGCATCAGAAGAGCAGCACCTCGGTCACCGGGCGCGAGCAGGCCATGCATGGCCTGCCGGTGCGCATGGCCGAGCTGCTGAGCACCATGGACGGCATCGCCTACGCGCAGCGGGTGGCCGTCTTTGACATGAAGCACCTCCTGCAGGCCAAGAAGGCCATCAAGAAGGCCTTTGAGCTGCAACTACAGGGCATCGGCCATACCTTTATCGAGGTGCTGTCCACCTGCCCCACCAACTGGGGCATGAGCCCGGTGGAAGCCGGCGAGTGGGTCAAGACCACCATGAGCAAGTACTATCCCCTGGGAGTCATCAAGGACCTGGAGGCCGCCACATGATACGAGAGATCATCGTGGCCGGCTTTGGCGGCCAGGGCGTCATCACCATCGGCAAGATGTTGGCCGAGGGCGGCCTGCATGAAGGCTATCACATCACCTGGGTGCCCTCCTACGGGCCGGAAATGCGCGGCGGCACAGCCAACTGCTCAGTGGTCATCTCTGACGAGGCGATCGGCTCTCCCGTGTTCAGCCAGCCTGGCGAATTGATCGCCATGAACGGGCCCTCGCTGAAGAAGTTCCTGCCCCATGTCAGGCCCGGCGGCCTGGTGCTGATCAATGACTCGCAGGCGAGCGAAGCGGTGCAGCGCCAGGACATCCGGGTGCTGCGCATACCACTGATGGCCATGGCCAATGAGCTGGGCAGCCTGCGCAGCGCCAACATGATCATGCTGGGCGCCTATGTGGCCGTCTCAGGCGCATTGAACATTGACAGCATGGATAAGGTGATGGAGGAGATGTTTGCCGGCGCCAAGGCCCAGCATCTGCCGCTCAACCTGAAGGCGCTGCACGCCGGCGCGGACTGGGCGCGCCAGCGGCAGGGCTGAGCTGATATTGTTTTCCCATTGTTTTTGCCTTGACTAAGCGGCGAGGGCGGGGGTATACTGCCTAACAATCCGGTATCACTGAGGAAAGGGGACAGACCATGAAGCGCGCAACACAGATGGCGATGGGCATGTGCATGATGATGCGTTCATCAGGCGTTTTTAGGTCATGCCCCGTTCATCGATAAAGCAAGCGAATCGTCGCACGATGAGGCTGATCTGAAAACGATCAGCCTCATTTTTTGTTGCCGGAGAATGACAGGAAAAGGAGACACAGCCATGGGACTGACGCGAATGCGAGGCTTTGAATAATGGACATCCCGGTTGACCACATCATCAACAATTATTGGAGGAAATATCAATGAAGAAGCTGTTAAGCATTGCCCTGGTCCTGGTGCTCCTGGCCGCTTTGGCCGTCCCCGCGCTGGCGCAGACCACCATCAAGCTGGGCTTGGTGGGCGAAAACTCCGAGCAGTGGCAGCCCGTCATCCGCCGCCTGGCGGAAGAGGGCGTGACGCTGGAGCTGGTCAAGTTTGCCGACTACATCCTGCCCAACCGCGCGCTGAGCGATGGCGAGATCGATCTCAACGCCTTCCAGCACTATGCCTTCCTGGAGAAGGATTCGCAGAACTTTGGCTACGACCTGGTGGCAATCGGTGACACCATCATCGCCCCGCTGGGCCTGTACTCCAAGAAGATCACCGATGTGTCCCAGATCAAGGAGAATGACAAGATCGCCGTGCCCAACGACCCCACCAATGAGGGCAGGGCGCTCAAGCTGCTGGAGAGCGCGGGCCTGATCAAGGTGGACCCCGCCGTGGGCTTCCTGCCGGAGAAGAGCGACATCACAGACAACCCGCTGAACCTGGACATCATCGAGGTGGAGGCC
Source organism: uncultured Clostridia bacterium (assembly GCA_934615145.1). GTDB lineage: Bacteria > Bacillota > Clostridia > Christensenellales > Aristaeellaceae > UBA1038. Next base: position 4,339 of record CAKTTM010000035.1, read on the forward strand.
GCGCAGACGGCCAGCCTGCTGCCCGATGTGGCCGCCGCCATCGTCAACGGCCAGCACGCCGTGGACAACAACCTCTTCCCGCAGACCGATGCCATCCTGCTGGAGGTGGCCGGCGGCAACACCAACAACCCCTTCGTCAACATCGTGGCCGCCAGGGCCGAGGACAAGGACAACCCCCTCTACCTCAAGGTGGCCGAATATTTCCGCACCCAGGAGGTGGCCGAGATACTGCTCAAGGAATACAAGGGCGCCTACCTGCCCGCCTGGGACTTCGAGCCCGTTAACTGACAGCGATGAAAATTGGGCCCGGCTGCTCAAGCGGCCGGGCCCTGACATGCAAAGGACAGAAGGATGCTCAGACTGGAAAACATCTCAAAGACATTCACAGGCCCCGGCGCCAAGGTGGAGGCGGTGCGCGATGTCAGCCTGCTGGTGGAGGCCGGGCAGATATATGGCATCATCGGCGCCTCAGGGGCGGGCAAATCCACCCTGGTGCGCTGCATGAACTTGTTGGAAAGGCCGGAGAGCGGCAAGGTATGGCTGGACGAGACCGAGCTGACCGCGCTTGATGAAGTGCAGCTGCGCCAGCACAGGCGCGGCATCGGCATGATATTTCAGCACTTTAACCTGATGGCCTCACGCACGGCGCTGGACAACATCATGCTGCCCCTGCGCGATACGCAAAAGGACAAAGCCAAGGCGCGGGAAAAGGCGCTGGGCCTGCTGCACCTGGTGGGCCTGTCGGACAAGGCGGACAGCTACCCAAGCCAACTGTCCGGCGGGCAAAAGCAGCGTGTGGCCATCGCCAGGGCCCTGGCCAATGACCCCAGGCTGCTGCTGTGCGATGAGGCCACCAGTGCCCTGGACCCCCAGACCACGCTGTCGATCCTGGGCCTGCTCAAGGAGCTCAATCAGAAGCTCAAGCTGTGCATTGTCATCATCACCCACGAGATGGCCGTCGTCAAAGAGATCTGCCATCAGGTGGCCGTCATGGAGGATGGTCGGGTGGTGGAGGCGGGGGAGGTCTATGGCATCTTCTCCCAGCCGCGCGAGGCGGTGACGCGCCAGTTCATCGACAATACCAGCCCGCTGCAGAAGATACACCGGCTGATCGCGCACGACGCGCCGGTGGTCAGGCTCAAGCCGGGGGAAGAGATACTCAAGCTCAAGTTCCTGCGCCGCAGCGCCTCCCAGGCGCTGGTCTCCCAGATATCGCGCCAGTTTGATGTGGACATGAACATCATCTTTGGCGACATCGAGGTGATAGGCGACGCGCCACTGGGCGGGCTGATCGTGATCGCGGGCGGCGAGGCAGACAAGCTGCTGGCGGCCAAGGCCTACCTGCAGGACAACGGTGTGGATGTGGAGGTGATCCGGCATGCTTGAGTGGTTGGCGGGCATCGCGCCCAACATGGTCAAGAAATACGGCGAGTTCTTGACGGCTACCTGGCAGACCCTCTACATGATGGGCTATTCGGGCCTGATCTCTTTCGCTCTGGGCATGCTGCTGGGCGTGACGCTGAGCGTCTGCCGCCCCGGCGGCATCAGGCCGATGCGCTCGCTGTACACGGTGCTGGACAAGCTGATCAACATCTTCCGCTCCATCCCCTTCATTATCCTGCTGGCGACCCTGATACCGGTCACCCGGCTGATTGCCGGCACATCCATCGGCACCAATGGCGCCATTGTGCCGCTGGTCTTTGGCACGGTGCCCTTCTTCACCCGCCAGGTGGAGAGCGCCCTGGCCCAGGTGGACAGCGGCCTGGTGGAGGCCGCCCAGGCCATGGGCATGAGCCATGGCGCCATCATCTGGCGCGTGCTGCTCAAAGAGAGCATCCCCGGCATCGTACGGGGCACCATGATCACCTTTGTGAGCCTGGTGGGCCTGACCGCCATGGCGGGCGCGGTGGGCGGCGGCGGCCTGGGCGACTTTGCCATCCGATATGGCTACCAGCGCAATCAGGTGGACATCACCTGGGTCACGGTGCTGGTCTTGCTGCTGCTGGTCAGCCTGATACAGGCCATCGGCAAGTGGATCGTGCGGCGCACCAGCCACTGATATCTTGAGCGGGCGGCGCAATTGTGCTATACTCTGCCCACACAGATAATGAGGTGAACCGTATGATTCACGTTGAGATTGTGAAACCCACACCCAGCGGTATTCAGGCCTTTATCCGCATGCCCGAAATCGTCTATCGTGACGACCCCAACTGGGTGGCCCCGCTGCGCCGACAGCAGAGCAAGCTGCTGACCGGCAAGGACAATGAGCTGTTTGCCCAGGGCCTGCAGCGCTTTTTCCTCTGCTACGATGATGAGAAGCCGGTGGCCCGTGTGCTGGCCGGCATCGATGTGCGCAGAAATGCGCAGCTGGGCGAGAGCCAGGGCTATTTCAGCCTCTTTGAGTCGCTGGACAATGCCAGCTATGCCAGCGCGGTGCTGGACGCCGCGGTGGCCTTCCTGAAAGAGCATGGTGTCACCCGCCTAATCGGCCCCACCGCGCCCTACTATACCGACCTCAATCGCGGCCTGCTGGTGGAGGGCTTTGACGGCCCACCGGTGCTGTTTAACCCCTACAACCCGCCCTACTACCAGAAGCTGCTGGAGGACTACGGCTTCACCAAGGAGCGCGACTACCTGGCCTACATGGTCAGGACTGAGGACACCGCCATCGAGCGCTTCGCGCCGCTGTCTGGCCGGGTGCAGCAGCGCTTTGGCTTCAAGGCGCGCAACATCGACCTGAATAAGGAAAACATCGCCCGCGTGGCCCAGGACATCGCCACCGTCATCGCCGAGGCCACGCCCGAAGAGCCGGGGCAGTACCTGCCCACCACGGACGACATCATCGCGCTGCTCAAGCGCGTCAAGCCCATCTTCCGCAAGAACCTGGCCATCATTGCCTACGCCGGCAGCCGGCCCATCGGCGTGATGATCGGACTGCTGGACTACAACCGCGTGCTGCGCAAGCGCCGCGGCGGCAGCGGGCCGCTGGCCTGGCTCAAGGGTGCGCTGGAGACGCCCCGCATCGACACCGCGCGCTGCCCGATGCAGTACGTGGTGCCGGAGTATCAGAACAAGGCGGTCAACGCCGTGATGCTCAACCGCGCCATCGAGGGCGCCCGCAAGCTGCGCATCAAGCGCATCGAGGGCTCCACCGTGGACGAAACGCACAGCGCCTCAGTCAACAACACCGTGATGGCTGGCGGCAAGCTCTACCGCGTGTACCGGCAGTATCAGCTGGCGCTCTGAGACGCAGGCAAGTCAAAGCCCCGGCACTTGAAGGTGACCGGGGCTTTGCTTTGCCTGTTTCAGGCGTCCGTGATCAGCGGTCTTAAGCCCTCGGCGCGCAGTATTTGCCTGAGCAGCCGCTGACGCAGCTGCAGCTTTTCATCCTGATATAGCGGATTGTTGATCAGGTTGTGCTGCTGGTGGGGGTCGTCGCGCAGGTCGTAGAGAAAGTCATCCACATAGTGCTCACTGCTGGCCTTCTCCCCGCCATTGATCCCTGGGGCGTAGACGGCATAGGTATATAGCGGCGTGCGCAGGCTGCGGCCCACCCGGCTTTCCGATATCTGAGAGAAGGCCTCATTGTCGCGCAGGGGATTGAGGCCCAGCGCCACCTGCAGCAGGTCTTCGCCGATCATGTCCTGTCCGATGTCCACCCCGGCCAGGGCCAGGATGCTCTTGGGCAGGCTGGCGGTGCTGACAATATCGCGCACCCGCTTGCCACCAGTGTAGGGGCCGCCCGCGATGACCAACGGTACATGCAGCGCGGCGTCGTGGCAGGAGCGCTTGTAGTCATCAAAGCCCTGCAGGTGCCCGTCCCGGTTGCGGGTGCGGAAGTGGGCGCCGTGGTCGGAGAAAAAGAATATCACCGTGTTGTCATAGAGCCCCTCTGCCTTCAGCCGGGCGATCAGGCGGCCCAGGTTCTCATCCAGGCTGTGGCAGGCGCCCAGGTAGTCAGGGTACTCCTGCCTGGCGTCGCCATAGGGCAGATCGAGGTCGCCCGGCAGCGTGAAATCCTTGAAGCGCTCCTTGGCGCCCTCCGGCCCCTGGTAATGGCCAGCATCGTTCTGGTGGTGCGGCTCGATATGCGAGATGGTCATGAAGAAGGGCTTGCTCTGATCACGCTGCGGAAAGAAGTCCAGCGCGAAATCCGTGATGCAGTCGGGACGGTAGCCCACGAAGTCCTGCCGCTTGTCCTCCTTGTCAAAGACAAAGCCCTGGTAGCCATCCGAGGTGAATTCCAGCACATCGCTGGCCATCCAGTAGCCCTCATAGCCGCCACGGTAGGCGGCCGGCACGGCGCGCGTCGTATGGTCGATCAGCGGCTTTTGCTCCAGGCCGCCGTCGCTGGCCAGGTGCCACTTGCCGATGTAGGCGGTCTCGTAGCCGGCCTGCTGCATGTACTGCGCCAGGGTGGGGATGCCCTGGGGCAGCATCACATTGTTGCGAAAGCAGCCTGTGGTGGTGGGCCACTGGCCGGTCTGCAGCATGGCGCGGAAGGGCCCGCAGACTGGCTGGGGCGACATCGCCCAGTCAAACTGGACGCCCTCACGGGCCAGCTGATTCAGGTGGAACGTGATATCAAGCGGCTGACCATAGCAGCCGCAGGTATCCGCCCGCTGCTGATCGGTGAAGTAGAGTACGATATTGGGTCGCATGGCTCCTCCTATTCCTTGACGTCTGTTCAAAAAACCAAGTGATGATGGGCACGCTTGCTTGGGATGATCTTACTGAATCCAGGCGAGGGAAGCAATAGATTCTGACGGGCTCGAAAATCATTCCCCCGCCGCTTGAACAAAGCCCGCGCTTGTGGTAGGATACAAGATGTTCAATTTCGCGAGGGGGTAGTCTGCTTTGACCACGATCCAACTCATCGTCAACATCCTGTTGGTGATCACCTCTATTGTACTGATTGTATCCGTTCTGCTGCAGAAGGGCGACAGCGAGGGCATCGCGGCGCTGGGCGGCGGCAGCGGCGCCGACAGCTTCCTGGGCAAGAACAAGGCCACCACGCTGCAGGGCAAGATGGCCACCATCACCAAGTATTCGGCCGGCGTCTTCGTCGTGCTGGCGCTGGTGATGATCTTCCTGCGCTGACAGACACCGGAATACCCGCAGGCTGACGCTTAGCGCCAGCCTTTTTTGGTCGATATGCCGAGGTTCAAGTGATTGTACTGACCCTATCCCATGTGAAGAAGGCCTTTGGCACCGAGCAGGTGCTGCGGGACATCAGCCTGACACTGGCCCAGCGCGAGCGCATGGGCCTGGTGGGCGTCAATGGCAGCGGCAAGACCACGCTGCTGAGGATCTTGGCGGGCGAGCTGGCGGCCGATGAGGGCCAGGTGGCCATGCAAAAGGGCATGGTGACCGGCTACCTGGCGCAGAGCTATGTGCCGCAGGCGGGCAGCACGGTGCTGGACGAAATGGAAGCGGTCTTTGCCCCCGTATACGCCATGGAAGCGCGCATGCGCCAGATCGAGGACCTGATGGGCAACGCCGATGAGGAGAGCCTTCAGCGCCTGGGCGCGGAGTATGCCCGGCTGCAGGAGCGCTTTGAGCAGGCGGATGGCTATGAATGCCACAGCCGCGTTCAGGGCGTGCTGACGGGCCTGGGCTTTAGCAAAGCGCAGCAGGCGCAGGAGGCGGCGCTGCTCTCCGGCGGCGAGCTGACGAGGCTGACGCTCGGTCGCCTGCTGCTGCAAAAGCCCGATCTGCTGCTGCTGGACGAGCCCACCAACCACCTGGACCTGTCAGCGCTGCAGTGGCTGGAGGAGTTCCTAAACGACTATCCGGGAGCCGTGCTGCTGGTCAGCCATGATCGCTATTTCCTGGACCGCGTCTGCACCGGCATGACCGAGATACTCTTTGGCGTCAGCGAGCAGTACCGCGGCAACTACAGCCGCTACTTCGAGCAGCGCGAGGAGCGCTTCCTGACGCGCAGCCGCGCCTACACCGCCCAGCAAAAGGAGATCGAGCGGCAGAAGGCCATCATCGCCCGCTTTCGCAGCTTCAACCGCGAGAAGTCCATCCGCGCGGCGGAGAGCCGGGAAAAGGTGCTGGAGAAGATGGAGCTGCTGGACAAGCCCATGGAGGAAAGGCAGGTGCACTTTTCCTTCACCGCGCGCGGCCGCGTGGGGGATGAGGCGCTGACCATTGAGCGGCTGAGCAAGGGCTTTGGCCAGCGTCAGCTCTTTCAAAACATCAGCCTGCAGCTGCGGGCGGGGGACCGCGCGGCACTGATCGGCGCCAACGGCATTGGCAAGTCCACGCTGCTGGAGATACTGATGGGCCACATCCGGGCCGATCAGGGCAGCTACCGCTTTGGCGCGGGCGCCGATGTGGGCTACTACGAGCAAAAGCAGCAGAGCCTGCATGATGACAAGACGGTGCTGCGCGAGGTCTGGGACGACTTTCCAAGGCTGCTGCAGCATGAGGTGCGCGGCGCGCTGGGCCTCTTCCTCTTTACGGGAGAGGATGTCTTCAAGCCCGTCAGCGCCCTGTCCGGCGGCGAGAAGGCGAGGGTGGCGCTGACCAAGCTGATGCTCAGGCGCAACAATATCCTGATATTTGACGAGCCCACCAACCACCTGGACAGCGACTCGCGCGAGGTGCTGGAGGACGCGCTGGAGGATTTTGACGGCACGATCCTTGCCGTCAGCCATGACCGCTACTTCATCAACCGCTTTGCCAGCAAGCTGCTGGTGCTGACGCAGGAAGGCCTGCAGGTCTACGAAGGCAACTATGACAGCTACCTGCGCGAGCTGGAGCGGCAGAAGAACCCCAACTACGAGGCCGAGCAGGGCCTCAACCGCACCGAGATCAGCCGCGCGCGCCGCCGCGCCAGAGCCCAGCAGGAGCAATACGACGCCCTGCATCAGGCCCTGCATGAGTCCGAGAGCGAGGTCGCCCGCGCAGAGGAAGCCCTGGAGGCCCTGAACGACCGCCTGATGGATCCGGCCGTCTATGCCGACCCGGAGGCGGCCAGCCTCTGCGCGGCGCAGATACGCGAGCAAAGGCAGCAGGTCGACCAGGCC
>CAKTTM010000036.1 GCA_934615145.1 uncultured Clostridia bacterium
CCAGGTAGTCCATGCCGCCGTGGCCGCCGCGCTCGCCAAAGGCTTCGTACTCCTGCCACAGCGGGTGCTTGTACTCGTCCATATAGGCCTGGTCGCTCTCCCAGCGGTGGGTCCAGTGGCTGGGGTCATGGGGCGATCGGCCCTCGATGTAGATGCCGCGGTTGTCCTCCTGCCAGATGCCCCTGGTGCCCTGCACCCGCCCGCCGCGGGAATAGGGCCGGGGCAGCGTGCAATCGTGGGTGAGCACGATGGTCTCCCCGCCTGAGCACTTGATCATGGTGGTCACGATGTCGCCGCAGTGGAAGGCCTTGCCCGTGATATCGTCATCCGGGCGATGTTCTTTAAGCCAGGCGCTCTGGCCCGCCGCCTTGGAGGCCATGCTGGTCAGCATCAGCATGCGGTTGCCGCGGTTTAGGTTCAGATACTTGGCAATGGGCCCCAGCTCGTGCGTGGGGTAGAGCTCGCCATTGCGGTGCAGGAAGTTCTCCTGCCGGTAGTGGCGGATGATGTCGCCCTGGCCGATCTCGTCACGCAGGTCATGCTGATAGCCGCCCTGGCAGTGCACCAGCTCGCCAAACAGGCCCTGGCGCACCATGTTGAGCACGGTCATCTCTTCCCGGCCATAGCAGCAGTTTTCCAGCAGCATCACCGGGATGCCGGTAGCCTCCGACACCCGCACCAGCTGCCAGCATTCCTCGATCGACGAGGCGCCGCCCACCTCCATCGCCGGTATCTTGCCGGCCATCATGCAGGCCACCGCCAGCGGGATATGGGTCTGCCAGCTGGTCATGATGATGACGGTCTCCACATCCTCCCGGGTATAGACATCTTCAGGTTTAAGTGTGGCCGCCGGGCGCTGGCCGCGCTTTTGCGCCACCAGGTCGGCCGCATCATTGACCCTATCCTCATACAGATCGCACAGCGCCACGATCTCCACATCGGGCATCTCCAGCAGCACCTTGAGCTGGCTCAGCCCCCTGGGCCCCAGGCCCAGCACGCCCACGCGCACCGCGCGGCCGGCTTCACCCATCTGTCTGCCCATCAGTCCCGGCCCTCGTAGGCCGCGATGGCGCCGCTGGCGCCGATGCGGTCAGCGCCGGCCGCGATCATGGCCTCCATGCTCTCAGCCGTGCGGATGCCGCCGGAGGCCTTGATCCTGATCCAGGCAGGGAGCAGCTGGCGGAAGAGCTTGATATCCTCAATGTCGGCGCCGGCGCTGCTAAAGCCCGTTGACGTCTTGATAAAGTCCGCCCCCGCGTTGGCCACGCAGCCGCAGAGCGCTATCTTTTCGGCGCGGTTTAAGTTGCTGGTCTCCACGATCACCTTGAGCACCCGGCCCGCGCAGGCGTTCTTGACGGCGCGTATCTCCTCCGTCACGCCGTAGAAGCGCCCCATCTTGACCTCGCCCTGGTTGACCACCATGTCAACCTCCTCCGCGCCATCCAGCACCGCCTGCTGCGCCTCCAGCACCTTGCTGGCGGTGGTGCTGTAGCCCAGTGGAAAGCCCACCACCGTGCAGACCTTGACCAGCGGGAAGGCGGCGTGCGCCGCGCGCACAAAGCTGGGCGGTATGCAGACGGTGGCCATGCCATGCTGCTGCGCTTCCTCGCAGAGCTTGCGCACATCCTCCCAGGTGGTGGTGGCCTTGAGCTGCGTATGATCCACGCGGCTGAACACTGCTTGCTTGTCCATGCTTCTTTTCTCCCCCTGCCGCCTCCAAAGGCGGCCATTCTCCTAGAAATAGTAGCACCCATGCCGGCAAAAGGCAAGGCGAAAGGACCTCGCGGCCTGGCCTCATCCGATGCGGCTTATGGTATCACAAAGCGGTCATAGCCCGCGCTGACCAGCCTTTCGTAGGCCTGCCAGACGGCGTCCGGCACCGCCACCGGCGCCTGAAAACCCTGCCTGGCATAGACATCAAGGCGCTGGGTATCCCCCACCATCAGCTCCACCAGCTGCTCGTAGGGGGTGTCGGGGCTGGCGTAGTCCTCAAAGGCGATGGGCGCCGCGTCCACCTGCCAGCGCAGCTGCGGCCACTGCTGCCAGGCTGTCAGCAGGGCGCGCCTTGCCATGTAGGGCTTGCAGACAATTAGCCCACTCTTGGGCTGGATGCCCAGGCTACTCAACACCTGCCGGCTGAGTGTAAAGTTCTCCCCCGTGTTAGTCGCCTCAGGCTCCAGGATGATGCGCTCTTCCTCCACGCCCAGCGCCATGCAGCGCCGGGCAAAGAGCAGGGCCTCCGGCTCCTCAAAGCTGCCCTGGGTGATCTTGCCATAGCCGCCGCTGCAGACCAACCAGTCAGCGCGGCCCTGTAGAAAGAGCCGCGCCGCGTGGTCGGCCACCCGCAGGTCATGGCTGCCGGGTATCAGCAGGATATCGGCATGGCCCGCTTCGCGCTCATGCCAGGAGAGAAAGTCATACAGCGTCCTGGCATCCCGCGCCACCGCCTCGGGGTCTGTCATGATTCAGCGTCCTCCACCATAGTTGTGAGCATTATCATAGCAAAGTCAGGCTGTATAAAGCCAGCCCGCGACGCCTATTCAGTTCATTTTAGCCAGGCAGGCTATCTGTGCCGCTGACGGCGTGCCTCCTCCGCCTTGAGCTTGAGGTAGCTGCGCAACCTCCCTGCATCCAATTGGCCCTGCGCCACCGCCAACCTGACCGCGCAGCCCGGCTCGGCCTGGTGTCCGCAATCCCGAAAGCGGCAGCCCTGTGCCAGGACCTCCACATCGTCAAAGGCGGCAGACACATCACTGTCCTCCAGCTTCAGCTCTCGGATGCCGGGGCTGTCAATCAGGTAGCCGCCCTCGGGCAGGGGGATCAGCTGGCGGTGGGTGGTCGTGTGGCGTCCCTTGTCCTGATGCCGGCTGATGGCAGCCGTGCGCAGCGCCTCCTTGCCCAGCAACAGGTTGACAAGGCTTGACTTGCCCACGCCGGAGGAGCCCATCAGCACTGCTGTCTGTCCAGCGGGGATGAGCGCCTTGAGTTCGTCCTGGCCCTGGCCTGTCAGCGCAGAACACAGCAGCCGCTGCCTGAGTGGATTCAATGCTGCCAGGCTGCTGAGCCTGTCCTGCTGCCGATGCTGCAGGTCTGATTTGGTCAGCACGATCACGGCGGGCAGACCCGCACCGTCTGCCAGGGCCAGGTAGCGCTCCAGGCGGCGCAGGTTGAACTCCTCATTGAGGCTGGTGCAGATCAGCACCAAATCGACATTGGCGGCCAGCGCCTGGATCTGCCCGCTGCCGCCGGCCGACACGCGGCTGAGCAGGCTGCGCCGGGCCGCCAGCGAGACAATGATCGCCTGGCCGCCCTCGTCGCTGGCTCTATCCAGGCTTACCCGATCGCCCACGACCAGGCTCAGGCCGGCTATTTTCAGCTGACGCCTAAGGCTGCCACCCAGCCCCGCCTTGATGAAGCGCCCGGATTCTGCCAGGTAGATGCTGAATTGCTCATGATGTTGGGAGGCAATGATGCCTGTGACAGGGGTCATGGATGCTCACTTTCTGGACGCAAAAAAGCGCCCGGGCGATATGCTCTCCCGGACGCCTGATCAATTCAAAGCAAGCCGCTATGCCGGGAGCCATGCGGACAGATCAATGCTCATGCTCGTCATCCTCATCTCCGCAGCCCCCTTTCCTAAAAGTATGGCCTATTTATACCACCGCAGTCCTCCGGCGTCAAGCCGCAGGGACAGCTTAGGCCCGGTAAATGATCTCATCCCTGTGCGGACCATTGGAGATGATGGTCAGCGGGGTTTCGATTTCCTTCTCGATGAAGTCGAGGTACTTTTTGCAGTTCTCCGGCAGGTCCTCATAGCGGGTCAGGCCGCGCACCTCCTGGCCCTTCCAGCCGGGCAGGGTGGTGTAGACCGGCTTGGCGCGGGCCAGCTGCGGGGTGGCGGGGAAGTCGCGGGTCTGCACGCCGTCGATCTCATAGGCAGTGCATATCTTGATTTCGTCCAGATAATTCATCACGTCGATGTTGGTCATCGCGCACTGCGTGGCGCCCTGCACCCGGCAGCCGTAGCGGGTGGCCACCGCGTCAAACCAGCCCACATCCCGCGGGCGGCCGGTCTTGGCGCCGTATTCGCCGGCGTCGCCGCCACGCTTGCGCAGTTCTTCCGCCTCCTCGCCCTCCAGGCGGCTGACGAAAAAGCCCGTGCCCACTGAGCTTGAGTAGGCCTTGGTGACGGCGATCACCTCGCTGATGGCCTGCGCGGGCACGCCCGCGCCCACCGTGCCGTAGCCGGCCAGGGGCGAGGAGGAGGTGGTGTAGGGAAAGATGCCATGATCCGGGTCGCGCAGCGCGCCCAGCTGGCCCTCCAGCAGGATGCGCTTGTTGTCTTTGAGCGCCTGATGCATATAGGCCGTGGTGTCGCAGACATAGGGCTTGATGGCCTGGCCCAGGGCATAATACCTCTCCGTCAGGGCCTCGGCATCCAGCGGCTGCTTGTGGTAGAGATGCTCGATCAATATGTTCTTCTTGACCAGGTTGGCGCGCAGCCGCTCGCGCAGTATGTCCTTGTCCAGCAGCTGGCAGACCTGTATGCCCACCTTGGCGTACTTGTCGCTGTAGAAGGGCGCGATGCCCGACTTGGTGGAGCCAAACTTGCGGTCGGCCAGGCGCTCCTCCTCCCAGGTGTCCATTAGGATGTGAAAGTCCATCAGCACCTGGGCGCGGTCGGAGATCTTCAGCTGTGGCGCCGGGATGCCGCGGTCTAAAATGGTTTGCAGCTCGTTTTGCAGCGCCTCGATGTCCAGCGCCACGCCCGGGCCAATGACATTGACCACATGGGGGTGGAATATGCCGCTGGGCAGCAGGTGCAGGGCAAACTTGCCATGCTCATTGATGATGGTATGCCCGGCATTGGCCCCGCCCTGAAAGCGGACGACGATGTCGGAGCCATCCGCCAGCACATCCGTCAGCTTGCCCTTGCCCTCGTCGCCCCAGTTGGCGCCTACGATTGCCCTAACCATGGTCTTGCCTCCCTTTACAGCGCGCGCCTGATGCGCTCGACTGCTTCTGTGGTGTTCTCCTGCGTGTTAAAGGCGGTCAGGCGGAAATAGCCCTCGCCCGAGGGGCCAAAGCCGGCCCCTGGCGTGCCCACCACCTGGGCCTTGTGCAGCAGGTGGTCAAAGAAGCCCCAGCTGTCAAAGCCCGCGGGCACCTTCATCCAGATATAGGGTGCGTCCACCCCGCCATAGACGGTCAGCCCCGCCTTATCCAGGCCCTCGCGGATGATGCGGGCGCTGCCCAGATAATAGTCGATGGCTTCTTTGATCTCCCGCTGGCCGGCCGCGGCATAGGTGGCCTCGGCCGCCTTTTGCACCGGGTAGCTCACGCCGTTTGACTTGCTGCCGATGCGCCTGCGCCAGAGGGCGCCAAGCGATACCGGCTTGCCCTCGCTGTCCAGGCCCTTGAGCTGGCGGGGCACCACCGTCCAGCCGCAGCGCACGCCGGTGAAGCCCGCGGTCTTGGAGTAGCTGCAGCATTCGATCGCCACCTCACGGGCGCCCTCGATCTCATAGATGCTCAGGGGTATGTCCGCCTGCGTCACAAAGGCCTTGTAGGCGGCGTCATAGATGATGATGGCGCCGTTGTCGCGCGCCCAATCCACATAGCGCTGTAACTGGGCTTTGGTCAGCACCGTGCCGGTGGGGTTGTTGGGGTAGCACAGATAGATCACATCCACCGGCCCCTCCGGCAGCGGCGGCACGAAGCCATTCTCCGCCGTGCAGGGCAGGTAGACCAGACGGCTCCATCGGCCATTGGCATACTGCCCCAGGCGGCCGGCCATGGCGTTGGCGTCCACATAGACCGGGTAGACCGGATCGGTCACCGCGATGCGGGCGTCCTGAGAAAATAGCTCCTGTATGGCGGCCGAGTCCGTCTTGGCGCCGTCGGAGACGAATATCTCGTCCGCCGCGATGTCGATGCCCCGGCTTAAGTAATCATGCTGCCGGATGGCCTCGATCAGGAAGGGATAGCCGCCGTCTGGCGCGTAGCCGTGAAAGCCCTCGGGCGTGGCCATGGCGCGGGCGGCATCGGCAAAGGCAGCCGCGATGCTGGGCCCAAGCGGCCTGGTCACGTCGCCGATGCCCAGGCGCAGCAGCTGCTGCGCAGGGTTCTCGGCGGCGTAGTCTCTCACGCGCTTGGCGATCTGTGCAAAAAGGTAGCCTGCCGGCAGCGTGGCGATATGGCTGTTGATATGCATCCTGCCCCTCCTCACATGGCGCCCAGCCACTGGCCGTCAAAGACAAAGGCGGCCGGGCCGGACTGATAGACATGGTTGTCCTGAGCGTTCCAGCAGACCTCCAGGTTGCCGCCGGGCAGCTTGACCTGGGCGGTGCGGTCACTCAGCCCGCAGAGCACCGCCGCCACCACCGCAGCACTGGCGCCCGTGCCGCAGCCCAGGGTCTCCCCCACGCCGCGCTCCCAGACGCGCATCTGCAAGATGTCCCGGCGGATAACGCGCACAAACTCCACATTGGTGCGCCGGGGAAAGATGGGGTGGTTCTCCAACAGCGGGCCCTGGGTGCTGATGTCGATGATCTCAGGATCGCGCACAAAGACCACGCAGTGCGGGTTGCCCATGTTGACACAGGTGACAAACATGGTCTGCCCCAGTATCTGCAGCCGGTGGCGCAGCACCATGTCGCCGGGCAGGTCGACGCCGATCAGCTTGGGGTTGAACTCCGGCGTGCCCATGTCCACCCGCACGCGGCTGACCTGATCATCCTCTACCGTCAGCTGCAGCAGGCGGATGCCGCCCTTGGTCTGGACGCTGAGCTCCTTCTTGTCGGTCAGGCCCCGGTCGTAGACATACTTGCCAATGCAGCGCGTGGCATTGCCGCACATCTCGGCCTCGGTGCCGTCAGCGTTGAAGATGCGCATGCCAAAGTCGGCCGAGTCCGAGGGCTCGATCAGCACCAGGCCGTCAGAGCCCACGCCAAAGTGCGGCCTGCTCATCACCAGCGCCATACGCGAGGGGTCAGAGACGATCTCGTCAAAGCCATTGACAAAGATATAGTCATTGCCAACGCCGTGCATCTTGGTAAACTTCACGCCATGCCTCCTGACTACATCTGCTCGGGCGCCTGCATGCCGATCAGGTACAGCCCGGTCCGGATCACCTGCTGGGCGGCGCGCGTCAAGGCCAGCCGCGCCGCGGTGGCGGCCTCGTCATCCCCCAGGATGCGGTGCTCGTAATAATACTTGTTGTAGGCCTTGGCGATCTCGGTGGTGGCGCGGGTGACGATGGAGGGCTCATTGCGATGGGCGGCCTCCGCCACGGCCTCGGGGAAGAGGGCCAGCAGCTTCAGCAGCGCCAGCGCCTCGTCGTCCGTCAGCGCCGAATAATCAGGCGTGGCAGCAACTTCCCCCGCCCTGCGCAGCACCGAGCAGCAGCGCGCGTGCGTGTACTGCACATAGGGGCCGGTCTCGCCGTCAAAGTTCAGCGCCCTGTCCCAGCGGAAGTCGATGTCCTTGATACGGCTGTTGTACAGGTCAAAGAAGATGACGGAGCCCACACCCACCTGGCGGGCGATCTGCTCTTTGTTGTCAAGGTCGGGCGTCTTTTCTTCCATGATGCCCAGCGCCTTTTCCTGCGCGCGGCTGAGCAATTCGTCCAGGTAGACCACATTGCCCTTGCGGGTGGACAGCGCCTCGCCCTCATAGCTAATCATGCCAAAGCTGACATGCTCAAGCTCGTCCTTGGCCCATTCATAGCCCATCAGCTCCAGCACCTTGAAGACCTGGCGGAAGTGCAGATCCTGCTGATAGGCCACCACATACAGTGACTTGTCAAAGTGATAGTGATCCTTGCGGTAGAGGGCGGCCGCGATATCGCGCGTGGCGTAAAGTGTTGCGCCGTCTGACTTTAAGATCAGGCAGGGCGGCATGCCGTGCGCTTCCAGGTCCACCACCCAGGCGCCGTCTGACTCGACCAGCAGGCCCTTGGCCCGCAGCTCGTCGATGACGCGGTCCATCTTGTCGTTGTAAAAGCTCTCGCCCGCGTAGGAGTCAAATGTGACATCCAGGATATCATAGACCCGCGCGGCGTCCTTCAAGGTCAGCTCTTTAAACCAGTTGAAGATGCTCAGCGCCTCTTCGTCGCCATCCTCAATGCGCTTGAACCACTGGCGGCCCTCGTCCTCCAAGGCGGGGTTTAGCTTTTCTTCCTCGTGGAAGCGCACATAGAGCTCGCTCAAGGCCTGCACGCCGCCCTGCTCGATCTGCTCTTTGCTGCCCCAGTGCTGGTAGGCGGCGATCATCTTGCCAAACTGCGTGCCCCAGTCGCCCAGGTGGTTGATGCCCACCGTGCGCCAGCCCAGCATGTCATAGATGCGCCGCAGGCTGTTGCCAATGGCGGTGGTGGACAGGTGGCCGATGTGAAAGCGCTTGGCGATGTTAATAGATGAATAGTCCAGGCAGACCGTCTTGCCCCGGCCCGATTCGCTGCCGCCCCATTGGTCGCCGGCCGCCCCGATGGCCGCCAGCGTCTGGCTGGAAAGCGTCTCGCGGTTCAAAAACAGGTTAAGGTAGCCGCCCACCACCTGCGCGGTGGCGATGTCCGGCGCGTCAATATGCTGGTGCAACTGCTGCGCGATCTGGGGCGGGCCCATGCGCAGCGTCTTTGACAGTTGGAAGCAGGGAAAGGCAAAATCACCCAGCTTCGCATCCGGCGGCAGCTCCAGCATCGGGGCGATGCGCCCGGCGCTCAGCTCAGCCTGTGGGAAGGCCGCCGTCGCCGCCTTCGCCACCAAGTCCGCCACCATCATCCGCAGGTCCATACATGCCCTCCTCATCGCTTACAGCAGTGCCTATCATAGCATATGGCAGCTTGCATTGACAACCAAATGCCAGAGGCAAAGCTGCCTTGCAGCAGACATCAGGGCGATGTACAATGCTGGAAAACGGGCAGGGAGGACAGCCATGATCACCATCGACTGCCACACGCACCTGATGCAAGGGGAGGCCCGGCGCCTTCTGGCGCGCAGCCGGCAAAGCGGGGTGCAGCGCTTCAATGTGCTCGCTGTGCCCTCGCTGTGCGGCGCAAGGAACAATATCGACTGCCTGGCGCTCAAGCGCCTGGCGCCGGGCAGCGTCTATGCCTTTGGCGGCCTGGTCTGGCAGGCGGGGCATTGCCCGCGGCCAGAGGAGCAGCTGCGGCTGATGATGCGCTCGGGCTTTGACGGGCTCAAGCTGCTGGAGAGCAAGCCCACCACGCAAAAGGCCCTGGGCTTTCATCCCCAGGACGCGCAGTTCGCCGCCATGTTTGCCTACGCGCAGGCGGAAAACATCCCCATCCTCTGGCATGTGGGCGACCCGGCGCCCTTCTGGCATCTGGATCAGGCGCCCGCCTTCGCGGTGGCCGAGGGCTGGACCTACGATAAGGGCGGCTTTGCCCCGCTGCAGCAGCTCTATGAGGATGTGGAGACGGTGCTTGAGCGCTATCCGCGCTTAAAGGTGATATTGGCGCACTTCTACTTCTGCTCTGACGACGCGCCGCACCTGGAGCGGCTGCTGGCGCGCTACCCAGAGCTCAAAGTGGACATCACGCCGGGCATCGAGATGTACCACGCCTTCCTCAAGGTCAGGGACTTCTGGCAGGCCTTTTTTGAGCGGCACCACGCGCGCATCCTGATGGGCAGCGACATGACCGACGAGGACGAGAGCAGCTACATGGGCAACTGGCAGCCCATGGCCCGCGTCATCCGCGGCACATTGCGCCCGGAGCCTTTCGCGGAGGGCGATCTGGCCGGCCGGGGCTTCGAGCTGAGCGACCAGGCGCTCAGCGCCATCTGGGGCGGTAACTTCCTGGCGCTCTGCGATGAGCCCAAGGCGCCGGGCAGCCAGGGGCTGGCTGATCTGCTGGCCTTCTACCGCCAGCATCTGGACGCCGACAGCCTGGCCGCCTGTGAGCAGGCGATGGCGCAATTTGCATAGCGTTTTCTCAATCTTTCCAAACGGATTTGGCTGCCTGTTCAGGGTATATTCCTCCTGTGCCCCGATGCTACACACCACATCAAGAAGTCATCATGGAGGAGCCTAAGAAAGCAAACAGATCACTGTCTCTGGCCTTGGCGCTCATCCTGCTGATGGGCCTGTCGGCCAATGCCCTGGCGGCGCCAGCGACGGACAGCGTCAGCTATGTCCACCCCCGGTTTGGCTAAGCCTTCAGCTACCCGGCCGATTGGTATCCCCTGGACAAGGACAGGGTGCAGGAGGTATTCCGCCGCATCCAGGCGGGCGATACTGATGTGCCCGAAGGCGCGCGCCTCATGCTGGAGCAGGCCATGCCCCAGATCGAGCAGGCCGACATCGCGATCATGCTGGCCCCTGGCGACAAGGGCCATAATGTCAACATGGTGGCGGCCCCCTTCAGCCCGACACCCACGCTGGACGAAGTGCTCACTGGGTTGGAGCCCATGCTGCGCCAGCAGTTTGAGGGCATGTACCCCGGCGTCCAGTTTGGTGAGTCTGGCGCCGCCAAGCTGGGCAGCATCGATGCCCTGCTCTTCCCCTACAGCTATATAGTCAATGATGTGACCTACCACCAGATACAATACTACGCCTTCTATGAGGATCAGCAGTATGTGATGACCTTTACCTGGGTGGGGCCCACCGATGAGGAACTAGCGCAGCTTGAGGCCATCGAGGCCCAGACTGTGGCCTCCCTCGTGCCGATGCCCAAGGAATGAAGTGAGATGTAAGGCTTGATGGATTGGTGAGGGCCTGCCGCTGGCAGGCCCTCACCATGTCTGTCTTGTTACATGTTATCTGGGGATTTTGATCAGCTGTTCTTCCCCGCCCTCTGCCTGCAGCCTGATCTGTCTGGCTGCCGCATCCAGGCTGACGCTGGCATTCAGGCTGAAGGGGTAGGTCTGGCCGCCCAGCAGCAGGATCAGCTCGTGTTGCTGGTGGCCGAGCTGCCCGGCGTTGAGCAGGCCCTCAAAGGCCACTTGCCTGGTCTGGCCGTCGGGGCTGAGCACCAGCGCCTGGCCTTCGGCAAGGCCGATGATCAGCTCGTCTTGCTGGGTGAAGCCAAAGGGGCCGCTGACCTCGCCCAGGGGTATCAGTGTCTGCGTGTTCAGATCCAGCGCCTGCATGCCCTGCTCGGTCTCGTAAATCAGCTGGCCGCCGCCGGGCGAGATGTCAAAGTAGCTGGCCCCGCGCGTGCCGGGCAGGCTGAAGGCCTGCATGCCGGGCAGCTGTATCAGCAGCAGATCCTGCCCAAGGGCGCCTGTCTGCCTGTCTGCCATGCCGATTAGGAGCAGTTGGCCATCCCCGCCGCTGAGAACCAGCGGCTGGGTGTCGGTCTGGTCAAGGGTGAAGTAGGGCTGTCCAGCGGCGTCCC
>CAKTTM010000037.1 GCA_934615145.1 uncultured Clostridia bacterium
AGATTCACGTCATTCTCAACGGTGTCGATCCTCGCCGGTTCCGGCCCCGTCCACGGGACCAGGCGCTGCTCAGCCGCCTGCATCAGCCGCCGGAGGACAGGCTGGGCGCCATCGAGCGCAGGCTGGATGTGCTGGAGGCTCAGATGGCAGGAGGCAGGCGATGAAGGGCATCTGGAAATGGTGCCTGAGCGCCCTGGGCACGCTGGGCGCCTGGCTGTGCTGGGCGCTGGGCGGCTGGGATCTGGCGCTGGGCATGATGTTCTTGATCATGGGGTTGGACCTGCTGACCGGGCTGCTGTGCAGTTTTGCCGGCAAGAGCCAGAAGTCGCCCGGCGGCGGATTTTTAAGCGGCGCCTTCTTCCAGGGCCTCAGCCGCAAGCTGATGATGCTGGCCCTGGTCATGCTGGCCACCGCCCTGGACAGGCTGCTTGACAGCCAGGGCGTCAGCCGCCTGGCGGTGATCGGCTTCTACGCCGCCAATGAGGGCCTGAGCATCGTGGAAAACGGGGCGCTGCTGGGCCTGCCCTTCCCCAAGGGGGTGCTCAAGCTGCTGGAGGCCATGCGAAAGGAGGAATAGGCAACAACAAAAGGGGCCGGAGCGGGCAATCGCCTGCTCCGGCCTTTGTGCTGTGAACTTACTCTTAGGGCGTGCAGAACTGCCTTTCAAAAGTATCGACGGCCTCCATAGCGCCGCAGTCCATCAATCGCTGCCAGGTGGGGCGGGCGAAGTAGTCCTGCTCGCTCATGCCCTCGGGCAGGGGCCCGTAGTCAAGGAATTCCATGGCCAGGTCATCGGATGAAAGAATGAGCAGCTTGTCGCGGTGGGCGGCCTGTATCAGGGCGCTGATCTGGGCCCTGTCCTCGGGCAGCTGGGGCCTGTGCTCCATGCGCCAGCCGGGGGCCAGCCTGAGCACATGAAAGCGTGTCGTCCAGCGGATGGGGCCATCCAGCTTAATGTCGTGCTCGGTCTGCTCGCCCTCGCGGCTGTAGAGCACCATGTCCACCGCGTAGTTGCCGGGACCGTTCTCATTGGCATAGAGCTCGGGCAGCCAGACGCCGTCTATCAATTCAAAGCCCATCTCCACATCGCCGACATATTGCTTGCCCTCCTGGCTGGTGGCAAAGACCTGGGGGAAGACATAGACCGGCGCCGCGCCCTCCTTGTGCGCCATGTGCAGGGCCAGGTAGAGCCTGGCGCCATCGGTATAGGCGTCATTGATGTCAAGGGCCATCCACTGGTTCTCATGATGGTCGTTAATGAGGGTGATCTGATCCTGCTTGTCCTTTGGCAGCCAGCCGCGGATGCTGGACATATAATTGATGGCGGTCACCGTGCCAGCCAGCAAGACCAGGGCGAGCGCTACCGCCAGCGCCAGGGGCATTTTGCGTTTCATATGGTCCTCCTTCAGGCCCCGCACCTGTTGTACCAGGGCCTCTTCCGTGGCAGGAGGGATGGGCGGGTAGTGCTGTCCTAAATCTTCAAAGCGCATGGGATGCCTCCTCTCCGGCCAGTAGTTGTAGCTTGAGCGCCTTGCGCGCCTGCATCAGGCGTCCCCGGACGGTGCTTTGCGGCAGGCGCAGCAGGGCTGCGATCTCCTTGATGGGCAGGCCCTCCAGGTAGTGCAGCACCAGGCAGAGGCGCTGCTTGTCCGGCAGGCGGTCGATGGCGTCCTGCAGGCTCATGTCATGGGCGGGGCTGGGTGTCTGCGGCAGCTGATCCATCGGGATCAATCGCTGCTGCCTGCGCTGTATGTTGCGGCATTCATTGATCAGGATGCGCATCAGCCAGGGGTCGAACTGCTGGATGTCGCGCAGGGTCTGCCGCTTTTCCCAGACCTTCTGCAGCGCCTGCTGCATGGCGTCCTGCCGGTCAGCGTCGCCGCGCAGCAGGGCGCTGGCCACACGGTACATGCGGCTACCCAGGCTCCTCACCTTGTCCTCCAGAAACTGTTTGTCGATCAGGCTGATCACTTCCTCTCACCCATTCAGACGCGTCTACCCTATAGACGCACGGACGGCAGACAAAGTCAAACGCCGCGCAAACAAAAAGCGCTGCCCCAAGCCTGGAAGCCGGGGCAGCGCAGTGTCATTGATGCTTGATGGTTTACTTGGCGCCCTCCAGCTGGGGCTGGGCGGGCTTTTTGGCGCTCTTCCAGGCGTGCATGACCAGGGCGACGGCGATGACGCCGTAGCAGAGGAAGACGCGGAAGAACTCGCCGATGGCCGGATCGCCAAACAGCACCGTGCCCGCGTCCTGGGAGACCACGAACAGCGTGTGGAAGAGGATGCAGCCGATGATGGCCTGGGTGTTGGTGGCGCGGTTGATGCTGGCGCCGCCCACCAGGATGGCAGCGCCCGCGTAGAGGCCCACCATTTCGTGCGCCGCATAGGTCTGCAGGGTGCCCAGGTTCTGGATGAAGATGATCTGGCCCCAGCCGGCCAGCACGGTGGAAATTACGATGGCCTTGATGCGCACCTTGTTGACATGGATGCCCGCCGCGTTGGCGACCACCCGGTTTTGCCCCACGGCGCGGAACTTTTGCCCGAGCTTGGTGCGCATGATCAGCACATTGAATAGGCACAGCGCGGCCACCACCAGGAAGGTGATCACAGGCACCGTCACCTGCACGAACTGGGCCTTGACGATGGGGATGGTGTAAAGCAGGCTTAGCCCCAGCGCCAGCGCGCCAAAGCGCAGCGCCTGCTTCTGGCTGATCTGTTTAGTCAAGTAGAGTCCCACAGCCGCCAGCAGCACGATGGCGCTGACGCCGTAGAGCGCTGCACTGAAGTCCACCCGCCACAGGCTGTCCAGCGCGCTTTGCATGCCGGCCTGGCCAGACATGATCAGCGTGTTGGCCACACCGGTGGCGCCCACGATGGTGACACTGGGGTTGAGCGGTATCAGCTTGCCAAAGATGAACAGGAAGAGCAGCTGGTAGGCGCCATTGGCAAAATAGCCCAGGATCAGCGAGCCGATGGTCTCCTGCCCCTTCATTTTGTTGAGCAGGGCACCTATCAGGAAGCCAAAGCCCGCCGCCAGCGGCAGCGTGATGGCGCCGGCCAGTATCAGGCCCGCCATGCCCTTGACGCCCCAGTTGATGGCCAGCAGCAGGCCCACCTGCGCCGCCATGGCGCCGATGGTGATGGCAAAGTTGATGCCCATGCCCGCGATGATGGGGATGATAAGCGCCAGGATGATGAACAGGTTGCGGCTTAGGCGGTTCATCAGCTGAAAGAGGATAACCGTCAGCGGCTGGCCGGAGGCCGCCACGAAGACCAAGGAGAGTACCAGGAAGACATAGGTGACCACATACTCGCGCAGGTTGGTCGCCAGCCTTTCGCCCAGGGATTTCTTGTTGATGCTGTCAAGCACGCTGCTCACCTCCCGCTTGCGTCAGGGCATAGAGTATGATGCCGTTGGAGATCAGGATGCGCATGACCTCCGACAGGCCGCCGACGGATATCATGGCGTTGGCCACCTGGATGCCCATGGCCAGCACCCCCTGGAAGAGGAAGGTGCCGATCAGCACATGGCTGACCTTGGCCCGGCTGGTGGATGCGCCGCCGATCAAAATGGCGCTGGCGGCGATGAAGCCCATCTGCCGGGGGCCGTTGTAGAGCTGCATGAAGCCAAAGCTCTGCGAGTAGACGATGATGCCGACGGCCGCGATCACGGTGGACAGCGTGGTGCCGATGATGCGCATCTGATCCACCTTGATGCCAGAGGCCTCGGCAAAGCGCGGGTTGCTGCCGGCTGCGATCAGGGCCACCCCGGTCTTGGAGCGGGTGAACAGCCACATGCCAAGCGCGCTGAGCAGCAGGAAGAGGAGTAGCCCCGTGGGCACCAGGATGCCAAAGACGCGCAGCGAGCCCAGCGAATCCAGCAATTGGCCGATGGAGCCCTTCATGTTGTGCATCAGGCGCAGGCCCGTGCCCAGCGCCCAGGTGAGCTTAGGGTTCCTGAAGGGCAGCACCATCCAGGCGATGCACATGAGCGAGACAAAGCTGAAGCCCACATAGGTGGCCACTGTCATCTCAGAGCCCTTGAGGCGGTTTAGCAGCTTGCCATAGAGCCAGCCCATGGGCAGCGCCAGCAGGATGCCGCCGACGACCGCAAAGGCAAAGGCGCCCCAGCCGGTCATGTTCATTTCCAGCGCGATCATGGTGCTCATCAGGCCGGCGATGATGCCGATGGGCATGCCCATGTTCAGGCTGATGCCCGACTGTATGCCCGGCAGCATGGCCAGCACCAGGATGCCGTACATGCCGGTGCGCTTGAGGGTATCGCTGAGCATGCTGGACACCGACAGGCCATAGAGCGCGCCCAGTATCAGCAGCAGGATGAAGAACAGCAGGAT
Organism: uncultured Clostridia bacterium; assembly: GCA_934615145.1. Lineage (GTDB taxonomy): Bacteria > Bacillota > Clostridia > Christensenellales > Aristaeellaceae > UBA1038. The sequence continues at coordinate 4,359 of CAKTTM010000037.1, forward strand.
GATCAGCCGGGGCGTGCCCAGCTTTCTGGTCAGCTGTTTATAATACAGCACCGTCAGCGCCGAGATGATTAGCCCGATGGCGATCGCCAGCGCGCTGGTGGCCTTGCGGGCGATGGTCATGGCCTGGCGGTCGCTGCCCTGCAGGGCCTGCTCGGCATCGGCCTGGGCGTAGCGGTCATACTCCCGCTCAAAGCTATCGCCCTGCGTGTAGACGGTGGCCAGGATGGGGGCCTTGAGCTTGTCCTTGGCCTCCTCCGGCAGGTCGGGCAGGGCCTGTGTCAGGCTCAAATACAGACCGTCGTAGAGCGGATCCAGCGCGGCCTGCAGGTCCTTCAACTGCTGGGAGGGCACAAAGGCGCTGTAGTCGATGGTCTCTTCCTGGGTGATGAGCACATCGCTCACCTCACCGCCCTCGGCGCTGAGCTCGGCCTGGGTATCTGGCACCTGCAGCTCAGCCGCCTTGGCCTGGGCCTGCGCGGCCGCGGCGTAGGCGGCGCGCTCTTGCTGATCCTGCCTGCCATAGGCTTGCTGCGCCTGATAGAGGCTGGCGATGGCGCCGGTGATGGGCGCGCTGTCCACCGCGTCAAACTGCGCGTAGCGCTCGATGGCGGCGTTCAGCGCGATGGCCTCCTGCTCAGAGGCGTAGGTGGCCGTCTGGGCCCTTGTCATCTTCACCTCGGCCGCGTGGGCGCGGGCGGCGATGCGGGCCTCTCTGGCGATATCGTCGATGACGGCGCCCACCGATACGCGCATCACCGCGTGGGTGCGCATGTCGGCCAGGGCCCTATTCGCCTGCTCGCCGCCGCGCAGCACCAGGCCATAGACGCCCACCGCCAGCAGCAGCAGCGACACGGCCAGTATCAGCGCGAAGATGATCTTTCTTCCCTTGCTAATCTTCATGTCAGTTCAGGGCCTCCTCGGGCTTGATGCCGCTCATGGCCAGGCCAAAGCTGGCATCGGGGCTGTCGGGCTTCAAGATGCTGGCGATGCGCCCCTCGGCCACGATGGCGATGCGGTCGCAGATGGAGCGCAGCTCAAAGAGCTCGGAGGAGACGATCACGATCGTCAGCCCCTGCTCGCGGTTGAGCCGCGCCAGCGTCTCCAGCACCAGGGTCTTGGCGCCGATGTCGATGCCGCGCGTGGGCTCGGAGACAAAGAGGAAGCGCGGCTCCAGCGTCAGCGCCCGCGCGATGCAGACCTTTTGCTGGTTGCCGCCAGACAGCGTGCCCACATGCTGCGCGGGCGACTGGCAGCGGATGTCCAGCTCCTGTATCATCTGCCTTGCGTGCTCGCGCATGCGCTTGCTATCCAGCAGCTTCAGGCCCTTGGGGCCCTTGAGGAACTGCTGGCGCACCTGCACCGCGCTAAAGACGATGTTGTCTTCAATCCCCTGATCCAGCAGCAGGCCCACCTCGCGGCGATCCTCTGACACCATGGCCAGGCCCATCTTGAGCGCCTCGTGCGCGTTATTGAGCGGCAGCGGCTGGCCAAACAGGCTGGCCTCGCCCTGCGCGGGGTAGAGGCCCATGATGCCGTTGGGCAGGCCTACTTTGCCCTGCCCGGCCAGGCCGCCGATGCCCAGTATCTCGCCCTCATAGACATCCAGATCGATGTCGTGCACCCTTTCACCGGGCATGGCCACCGACAGCCCGCGCACCTTGAGCGCCACCGCGTCCTTGATGGGCTCGGTCCTCTTGGGCAGGTGGATGGTCTCGCCCTCGCCGCGGCCTATCATCAGCGCTGCCATCTCCACCAGGCTGGTGTCACCGATGGCCTTGCTGGTGACCAGCTTGCCATCGCGCAGGATGGTGACGGCGTCGGCGCCGTCCAGCACCTCGTGCAGCCGGTGAGTGATGAAGATGATGGCAATGCCCTGGTCGGCGATGCCGCGCATGACGCGCAGCAGCTGATCGGCCTCGGACTCTGTCAGCACCGCGGTGGGCTCGTCAAAGACCAGCAGCTTGACGCCGGTCTTGTCGATCTCGCGGGCGATCTCCACAAACTGCATATAGCCCACCGGCAGGCCGCGCACCAGCGTGTCCTCCGAGAGGCCAATGCCCACCTGATCCAGCGCCTGCCTGGCGTCCTGCCGCATGCCGGCCATGTCCAGGCTCTCCAGATCATGGCCAAAGAGGCGGCTGATGACAGAGGGCTTTGACAGCTCGCGGTTTAGCTTGATGTTCTCCGCGATGGTGAAGCCCGGTATCAGCATGAACTCCTGATGCACCATGCCGATGCCCTGGGCCATGGCGTCCTGGGGCGAGAGGATGTGGGTGGGCTGGCCGTCCAGCAGCACCTCACCCTGAAAGCCGCCTGTGCCATGGATGACGGGCATGCCAAAGAGTATGTTCATCAGCGTGGATTTGCCCGCGCCGTTCTCACCCAGCAGCGCATGGATCTCGCCCTTTTTGACCTTCAGGCTGACATCCTGCAGCACGGCGTTGTCGCCATACCTCTTGGTGATGTGGTTCATTTCCAGCATGTATTCAGATGCCATTGTGTCCACCTTTGATTGACACCAATCTCATCCCTGATTGCGTCGCAGCGCTTGCTATGCTGCGCCGGCACAATGCCGCTTGCCGCCATAAGGATTTCGATTGGTATGATTTGCTCCGCCCGCCTGCGGCAAGAGGCCCGGTATCATCAGGTAGTTGGGATACTCCACACCATTGTCATCCACATAGGTGCTCACAGCGGCCTCAACGCCCGCGGCCTTGGTGAGGGCCTCGGCCACCTTGGTGGCGTCAAACTTCTCGCCGCCGTTTTCGATGTAGTTCTTGGCGTACTCAAAGCCGCCGGAGATCATGCTCATGTTGACCGGCACGGCCCAGGTGGAGAAGCGGCCCACGGCGTCGTTTTCTTCCAGCACCTTGGCGGCGCTGGCGATGTAGGCGTCGATGTCGCCATAGTCTTCAGGCTTGACTTCCAGGCCCAGCGAGGAGGGGAAGCCATGGAAGGGGCTGGGGCAGCAGGGCAGCGGATAGTAGGCATTGGGCTGCGCCAGCACGGCCGTCTGCAGGGCTTCCTGCAGGCCGCAGTTGGTGGTGAAGAAGGCGACCTTCTTGCCGGGGAAGTCGGTCTGCATGATCTTGGGCACCAGCTCGAGCATGGCGTTCTGCGCGCCGCTCATGCCGGCGTCACCGGTGGGGTCGGGCACGTCATAGTCCACCATCTGGATGCCGGCGTTCTCGGAGGCAGCCTTCATGATGTTGTGGCGGGCCACGATGGTCTCATAGCTCATGTGACGGGCAAAGGACAGGTGCACCAGCACATCCACGCCCCACTCCTTGGCGGTCTCGACGATCTGCTCGCCGCCGTTGATCTCGTCAACGCCCAGCACCACATCGGCCGCGGCCGTGATGGAGGCGGGGGTCTCGGCGGGCACGCCCGCGATCAGCAGGATGTCGTCACGCTTGAGGTCGGTCTTGATCTGGGTGAAGGCAGCGGTCGCGCCCTGCACGGCCTGGGTCATGATGATGGCCTTGACCTGGGGGTCAGAGGCGAACTTGAGCAGCTTGCCGATGGTGGTCTCGGTCTCGGCGGAGAAGTTGTCCGGATAGGTATCGGTCAGCACGATGTCCGGATACTTTTCCTTGAGGGTCTCCGCCGCGCGGAACTCCTCTTCGCCTTGAGAGGTGGTGCCGGTCAGGATGGCGATCTTGTAGCCGCCCTTGGCAGCCTCTTCAGCGGCCTTGGCAGCTTCCTCAGCGGCCTTGGCAGCGGCTTCTTCAGCGGCCTTGGCAGCCTCTTCGGCAGCCTTGGCGGCCTCGGCCTTCATGCCGTCGAGCTCAGTGGTCACTTCGGTGACCTTGGCCTTGAGGTCGTCGACTTCCTTCTGCAGCGTGTTCTTCTGGGACATGAACACGCCGGCGACAACCAGCGCTGCCACCAGCAGCACGGCCAGGATAGCGGTCAGGTTCTTCTTCATGCGCGGGAAACCCCCTTCTTATTTGCCGCGCATGCATAAAAATAGGCGCACCGCGGCTGGTGGAGTCAATTTTTGCATGAATTGCCATTTTTGTCAACATGAAAGTGCATGGGCGGTCAGGCAAACTGCCGAGTAGTGAATTAAAATACAAAATTAGACGCATGCGCTCGCTCTGCGAATGCCCTCGCTCAGCCGCCCACCCTCAGCGCGATCTCCAGCCCCACCAGCATGTTGGCCAGCTGGTGATCCCTTTCACCATCGTTTGAGAGGATGCGCTGCTCCCAGGCCGGGGCGTCCAACAGGTCGCCGGTGTAGAAGAAAGTGTAGTACTCAAAGCCCCGGAAATCGCATAGCGCCTGCAGGCCCGAGCACTCCATGTCGACGGCGATGCAGCCCTCCGCCCGGCGCTTGGCCACATTGTCCCGCGTCTCGCGGAAGAGCGCGTCGGTGGTCCAGGCGCGGCCGCTGACATGGGGGATGTCCAGCTTGCCCAAGATCTGCGCCACGCGCTGGGCGTTTCTGACGGTGATGTAGTCAGCCGCCGGGGCGTAGTGGTAGCTCAGGCCCTCGTCGCGGTAGGCTTCCGTCGGCACGATCAGCTTGCCCTCGGCGATGCCGGCGTCCAGCGCGCCGCAGCTGCCAAAGAGCACATAGTGCTTGGCGCCGATCAGCTGCGCCGCCTGCTCAAGCGAGGTGCCGGCGCCCGCCGAGGTGATCGGGCTCATATAACAGGCGATCTGCCTGCCCTTGTAGTCCAGCTGGTAGATGGGCCGATCGCCGTTCAAGGTATCCATGACGGCGATCTGCCGGTGGGCAAAGCGCTGCAGCGCGTGGCTCAGCGCCACATGCGAGAAGGTGATCAGGCAGACATCGCTGAGATTTCCCTGCTTGCCGCAGAGGTCTTCGGGGCTCAATACAGCGGGGCTGTGCGGGTCAAAGCTGTGGGTGATCATATGGGGTCTCCTTAATTGATTTGATAGATGTGCTTGCTGCTCAAGCGCCTGAACAGCAGCAGGCTGATGAGCGCGTAGAGCAGCGCCAGGCCCAGCGCCGCGTAGGGCGCCAGGTCACCGCTGAGGTAGAGCAGGCCGCCTGCCAGCAGCATCATCAGAAAGCTCAGGCTCACCATGATCAGCGTCTGCACCGAGTTTTTCACGATGCTCTGCTCGCTGTCCCAGTCGTAGCGGGCGCGCCTGTGATCGACCATCAGGCCGATAACGGCGCTGAGCAGCGCCAGCGCCATGGGCAGCAGTAGGCAGGCTAAGAGCGTCAGCCAATGCGGGCGCAGGCTCAGGCCCAGCGCCAATGCCATCAGCCCGCAGGCAGGCCAGGCATGGGCCAGGCTGGCCAGGGCCTTGCTCATGTAGATGCTGCGCGCGGGCACCGGGGCCGTGCACATCAGCCAGGCGTTCTTGCCCTCCATGGACAGGCTGATGGCGGTGGTGGCGCCCATGCCCACAAAGCCCGCCGCGATCACCGGCAGCAGCCGGTACACGATGTCCGCGATCTGGGGCGCCGCAAGCACGCCGCGCAGCAGCTCGGGCTTGAACAGATAGAGCACCAGCAGCACGGCAGGGCCCAGCCAGGCCATCATGGCGGTGTTCATCAAATACAAGGGCGAGGCCATCTGGCGGCCCAGTTCCTTGCGAGTCAGCGTCATCAGCGGGCTGCGCAGGGCCATATTGCCGCCGCGCCTGTGCTGTCCCGCGCGGTCAAAGCGCTGGAGGATCAGCAGATAGCGCGGCGCCAGCGCCGCCCACAGCAGGCCCAGCGCCCCCAGGTTCAGCAGCCCATAGAGCGCCAGGCTGCCCCAGCCCTCTGCCGCGCGCGCCGCCAGCGCGGCCGGCGGCCAGGCGGCCCCCAGGCTGCCGCCCAGGGCCTGGGCCATATCCGTCAGCGCATTTTGCTGCTCCAGATACTCATAGGGCGCGGTATAGACCCAGACCATGAAAAAGGTCAGCGCCGCCAGCGTCAGCAGCAGGGTGATCAGGTTCTTGTGCCGCATCCTGGCGCTCAGCCAGGCGATCAGGCCGCCCAGGGCCAGGCCCAGCGCCAGCGTCAGCAGGGGCGTCAGCAGGGTGATGATGATCAGGCGCAGCAAAAGCTGCAGGCTGAAGCCCGCCCCCATCATATAGAAGACCCAGCCGGGCAGCAGCGCCGCCAGCGAGGCCATCAGTGCCGAGAAGTAGAGGCCGATCAGCCGGGAGAGCAGTATCTGCCAGCCCTTGAAGGGCAGGGCGAAGAGCAGCTGGCTGCCCCTGGCGCCAAACAGGCCGCCCTGGGCGCGGGCCATCACCAGCAGCAGGCTCAGCAGGCTGGCCACCAGCACCATATAGCTGGGCAGCAAGCTGTGCAGCCCGCCCGCGTACAGCGACCAGGCCAGGAAGCCGGTATAGCCCAGCGCCGTGACGGAGAGGATCACGTAGGCCAGCAGCATGCCGCGCAGCCGCTGGCGCTGCTTTCTGTCCCGGCCGTGGCGCAGCTCATTGAGCCTGAGCGCGTTGACGCCCTGCAGCCACAGCAGCAGCCTTAGCTTAGCCATGCGCGACCGCCTGCAAAAAGACGCTCTCCAGGCTGCCGCTTTGCGTCATCTGCGCCATGCCGCCATCGGCCACCAGGCGGCCGTCCTTGATGATGGCCACCTTGTTGCACAGCCGCTGCGCCACCTCCAATATATGCGTGGAGAAGAACACAGCGCTGCCCTGGGCGCAAAAGTCGCGTATGATCTGCCGCACCGCCACCACCGCCTCCGGATCCAGGCCCACAAAGGGCTCGTCCATCAGATACAGCAGCGGCCGGTGGATGAAGCCGCCGATCATGGCCAGCTTCTGCTTCATGCCGTGCGAATAGGCGCTGACCAGCTCGTCCAGGCGGTCGGACAGGTCCAGCGCCTTTGCGTAGTGC
>CAKTTM010000038.1 GCA_934615145.1 uncultured Clostridia bacterium
GCTTTGATGTGCTTTTGACCAGGGAGCCCGGCGGCAGCGAGATTGCCGAGCGCATACGGGCAATCGTGCTGGATCCCGCCAACACCGGCATACAGGATATGACCGAGGCCTACCTGTACGCGGCTGCACGCGCTCAGCATGTGCGCGATGTCATCGTGCCGGCGCTTGAGGCCGGCAAGCTGGTCATCAGCGACCGCTATGTGGATTCATCGGTGGCCTATCAGGGCGCGGGCCGCGAACTGGGCATGGCGCTGGTGCGCCAGCTCAATGAGCCGGCGATCGCAGGCCGCCTGCCTGATCTGACGCTATTGCTGGATATCGGCGCGCAGGAGGCCATGCGCAGGCGACAGGCAGCCAGTGGGGCTGACCGCATGGAGCAATTGGACAGCGCCTTTCACAGCCGGGTGGAAAAGGCCTTTCATCAGCTGGCCAAGGAAAACACACAGCGTATCGCCGTGGTCGACGCGGAAGGCAGCCCAGAGCGCGTGGCAGAGCGCATCCAAAGCCTGACCTTTGACCGGCTGATGGCCGCAGGGCTGCTCTGATGCGCGTAGTCGTCGGCATGTCTGGCGGCGTGGATTCCGCCGTGGCCGCCCTGCTGCTCAAGCAGCAGGGGCATGAGGTCATCGGCGTCTTCATGAACAATTGGGAGGAAGAGGACGAGGGCCTGTGCACTGCTGAGAGCGACTGGGCGGATGTACGAGCCTGCTGTGACCAGATCGGTATTCCCTATTACGCGGTCAACTTTTCTCGGGAGTATATGGATCGCGTTTTTTCGATATTCTTAAGTGAGTATCGCCGGGGCAGGACGCCGAATCCCGATGTGCTGTGCAACAGGGAGATCAAGTTCAAGGCCTTTCTGGACTTCGCGCTGAAACTGGAGGCGGATAAGATCGCCACCGGTCACTTTGCGCGCAGCAATGAAGCCGGGCAGCTGCTCAAGGGCCTGGACCCGCAGAAAGAGCAGAGCTATTTTCTCTATATGCTCAAGGCTGCGCAGCTCAAGCGCAGCCTGTTCCCAGTTGGAGGGCTGACCAAGCGCGAAGTTCGCGACATCGCTTCTAAACACCATCTGCCCGTCAACGACAAGCCGGATTCCACCGGCATCTGCTTTATCGGCGAGCGTAATTTTGCTCAGTTCTTGAGCCAGTATCTGCCGCATCAGTCAGGTGACATCATTTCCGTCTCAGGCGAGCGCCTGGGCCAGCATCAGGGCCTGATGTACTACACGATGGGTCAGCGCAAGGGCCTGGGGATCGGGGGGCAGGGCGATGGCAGAAGCTGGTTTGTGGTGGGCAAGGATCTCTCACGCAATGAATTGTTGGTGGCCCAGGGCGGGGATCATCCGCTGCTGTATTCTCAGGGGGCCATGCTGGAAGACCTCACTTGGATAGATGGCCCACCTGGGCCTGCGGATGAGCCCATGCGGCTTAGCGTAAAGTGCCGCTACCGCCAGGCCGATCAAGCTGCCAGCCTCATCTGGCAGGGCGAAAAGGCCCTGCTTCACTTTGAGAAGCCACAGCGCGCGGTCACCCCTGGGCAGAGCGCCGTGCTGTATCAGGGTGACCTGTGCCTGGGTGGCGGCATCATTCAGTCGGCGATCGCCGATATTTCATCGATCAGCGGCATCAGCCTGTCAAGCGGTACATAGTCCCTTACCTGGCCATTGACCATCATGGCGGCGTTCAGCGCATCAAAAGGATAGAAGCTGATGATGCGGCTTCGGTCATACGCTTTGGTGGTCACTGTCAGCAGCGCGGCCTTCGCATCAAGGGCATAGTCCGCAGGCAGCCTGCCGCTGGCACTCAGGCGCATCAGTTTTGCATAGGCCTGCGCCAGTGGCTCTGGATCGATCTCCCGATCGCCCAGCCTGACCAGATAGTTGTGCAGCACATTGCCCGCTTCATCGCGGGCCAGTTCATTATTGGGCAGCACCTGTTCCACCAGGGAAATGGCAAAGTTCTGATTGCCTGTGGCGGAGCTGAAGCTGATCTCACTGATCTGGTTCATCGGTATGTCAAAGGGAGCGCGGCTTAAGTAGGGTTCAGGCTGGTGATTGAGCATAAAGCCCATGGACAGGTCGCTGGCCTGATAGATGGTGCCGCGAAACAGGCAATAGAAACCAAGATGCTCAATATTGTTGCCGATATCAAAGCGCAGCACCTGGGCAGGCACCTGGGTCACGATAGGCTCTCCGCCCTCGTCGGGGTAGGCGCTGATGGTGCTGGCCGGCAGATGCATCTGCACACTGTAGCGCGGCGTCTCCAGGCCATAACGCCGCAGGTTCTCCTCACTGCCTTCAGCTACGAAGGCGGCAAAGCGCATACCTTTGACCTGTGTCAGCATCTGATTGATCAGGTTCATGTCTGCGGGATAAATAAAGGGCTCCCGGAGCTCCCACAGATCCTGGGCCAGGCGCTGCAGCTGCAAGGTGCCGTCCGCACTCTGGATGACCAGGCTGTCCAGCAGATCGGGTGAAAAGTTGATGGCAGGCAGGCTGTGCAGCAGATTCACGCGATAATCAAGGGCCTCACGCACATCGGAGGGGATGGCGTAGAGGTGGCTGTCACCCGTCATCATCAGATAGTCCCGCGGCACCTCAAAGGGTGACCTGTCCCCAATGGCGAACATCAATTTGCGACCATCAGCAAAATCGGCGCTGACACGCAGCGCTCCCTGCAAAAGGCCAAACTCATCCAGATGGTCCAACTCGTCTTTCAAATCAGTCAGGGTATCGCTTACTTCCAGATAGAGGATGGCATCCACCATGTGGCGTATCATGCCGCTGTCCAGGGGGAAATCGGCGTCGGAGGCAAGGCGGTAAGCCTTATTCTCTCGCAAGATGGTATAGCTCTCGCCCTGCCTGGGATGGATGGTAAAGCTCAGCAGTTCCTCTTCGGAGGCTGTGAACAGCAGCTTACTGGTATCGGGTTCACTGGCGACAACAGGGGGCTTTCGCTGCCATGCAAAGGGCTTGAGCCAGAGAATCAGGCCCAGTATCAGCGCCATGAGCACCACGATGCCTATCACGCGCCAGGTCAGGCTGAGCGACTGTGGGGTCTTTCTGCGTACGGCCTTCATCGCCTTATAGCCTCCGCCTGGGCAGCAGCATGACCAGGGCAGACGCGCCGATCAAGGCAGGCAGCAGCACCAGCGCCAAAGTGACGAGCCAGGGCGAGGAGATACGCATGGGCTGGCGCATCGCATCCTTGGGGGATATGGCCAGCTGGATGCGCTCACCTGGGGAGAGGTAGTTGATGACGCTGAGCAGAAACTCCGCGCTATAGGTATTGCCCTGCAGCCAGCTGTCGGTGAACACAGACGAGTTGCCAATGATGAAGGCGCGCATGCGCGTACCATCCTCGGCCGGGACATCCGCCATCAGGGCCAAGGGAAAGCTGCCCTCCACATCACCGGGCTGCTGCTGTATGCCGCCGTCGATGGCGCTCAGCGACCGCAGATAGGCCTTGCCGCTGCGCAGCACCACGCGCGCATATTGCCCAGCACTCGCCTCAGCCGGCTCCTTGAAGGCCGCACTGCCAGCCAGTATCAGGGTGGTTTGTCCGGCATCCATCATGCCAAGGGTGATCTCGCTTTGCTGCATATAGGGCATCAGCACGGCGGGCGACTCAAAGTAGCTGCCCGCATCCTCGGCGCGTGCGATGACCATGCCGTCCATCGCCTCGAATCCGTAGCTGCGGTACAAGGCCCTGAAATGAGGCAGGTCGCGGCCGCTGACATAGTCATGGGTTATCAGTAGCGATCCGCCCGCCTTGGCAAAAGTCTGTATCGCAGCCAGTTCGGCGGCATCCAGGTCCTTCTGCGGCGTCAGGATCAGCAGGGGATGCGCGGGATCCAGCACCTCCTGCCGCCGCAGATCAATGCGCTTCAGCGCATAATTGTAGCGCCCCAGCAGGCTGTCCATGGCCGCAGTCTCCGTCGCGCTCAGTTCGCCATGTCCGGTGAGCAGCTGCAGCTGCGGCAGCGTGGTGGTGCTGACGAATACCAGCGCCTCGCTGAGGCTCTTCTCATAATTGATGCCGGAGACGAAATAACTGCCGCTTTCAGGGTCATAGCTCTGACTGATGTAGTCAGCACCCGTCAGCACGCGGGTACGGTCAGTCGCTGGGCTGTAGACGATCAGGCAATCATTGCTGACCTGGCTGTCTGACAGGCTGGAGGATATGGTGCTGGCCAGACCGGGATTGAGGGCCAGATTCTCCAATGAAAAGCTGAAGCGGGAAGAACTGGCCTGGAAGCGCTCCAGCAGGCCGATGAGCGCCATGTCCTCCTGGCCGGGGGTGAACAGGGCATAGACATGCACATCATGCTGCAACGCGTCCAGCACCCGCTGGCTGACGGCGCTCTGAGTAGTGACACCATTGAAAGAATAGTCACGCCTGAGCGCAAAGCGGTCTTCCAGCGCCTGGGCACCCAGCATCAACAGCAGCACCAGCGCTATCAGCAGGGCGCTCAAACCAAGCGACTTGCCGCCGCGCATCAGTTTAAGCCTGTTCATCCACTTCATAGGCTCTCACTCCAGCGCCTGGATTCGGTCAGCTGCACGCAAACCAGCAGGCAGATCACGATGAAACCAAGGAAGAATATCATGTTGGCAAAGCTGAGCTGACCGTAGAGGAAAGGTGTCATGCGCTCATAGAGGCTGAAAAAGCCAAGCACTGCCCTGATGGGAGATGCCAGTCCCGTCGCGCCCAGCAGGCTGCCCAGCCACAGCAGCAGGTTGCCGCCAAAGCACAGCAGGGCAGCGCTCATCGGGCTGCTTGCAAGTGCCGAAAGCGTCAGGTCAAAGGCGATGAAGGCAAAGCCCTGCAATGTGAAGCCAATATAGGCCGTCATCAGCTCGAGCGGATAGGCCCTGCCATGGATGGCGGTCAACAGCGGGTAGAGGAGGCTCAGCAGCACGCTGATCAACAGCAGTGCGCTGGCTGCCAGATACTTGCCCAGCACAATGTCCGTGCTGCGGATGGGTGCCGTCAACAGCAGCAGATCGGTCTGCTGCTTGCGATCGCCGGCAATCAGGCGCATGACCAGCACGGGGCATAGCAGCATCCACAGATAGCTCATCATGGAGAAGAAAGTGGATAGATCCGAGGAAAGGGTCGCCACATTGCTCAGCTGATATAACAGACCAGCCAGCACAGCGAAAACGCCCAGAAAGATAAAACCCAGCGGCGTCATGAAGTAGGCGCGCAGCTCGCGCTTGAAGACTGCCCTCATGAGGCCACCACCTCTGTCGAGGAGCCGGCAGTCAGCCGGAGGAAAACCTGCTCCAGCGATTCCTCCAACGGCTTCAGCAGCAGGATGGCTGACTGCAAGCCTGACAGCAGCGTCATCAACTCCCGCTCAAAGCCGCTGTCACGCTTGGCCTCGACCTCCACCTCTTCAAAGGAACCTTCAAGGGTGTAGGGCCGCGCCCGCAGCACACTGGGCAGAGAAGCAAGGGCCCGCAGTAGGGTCTGGCGCGGCATGGCCGCGCGCAGCTGGAAACGAACAAAGGGCTGCTCGTCCTGCCCCTGTGCCATCAGATGGTCATAGAGTATCCGGCCCTGATGCAGTATCAGCACGCGGTCGCATACTGCCTGCACCTCGCTGAGGATATGGGATGAGAACAAAATGGTGTGCGACCTGGCCAGCCGGCTGATTACACCACGAAAGGCGACCGCCTGCGCGGGGTCAAAACCACTGGTCGGCTCATCCAGCAGCAGCACCTTGGGCGCGCCGCTGAGCGCCTGAGTCAGGCCCACCCTTTGGCGGAAGCCCCGGCTCAGATTGGACAGCTTGCGGTGCATCACCTCGCTGATGCCAGTGAGCGCTGCAATCTCTTCTATATGGGGCAGGATGTCACGCCTGTCCACCGATTTGAGCTCTCCGCAGAATCTAAGATACTCCATGACGGTCATCTCGGGGTACAGCGGCGGATTCTCCGGCAGATAGCCTATCATGCCTCTGACATGCAGGGGATCCTTTACCATGTCAATCCCGCCGATGTGTATGCTGCCCCTGCTGGCTGGCAGATAACCTGAGAGCAGGTTGAGCAAGCTGGTCTTGCCAGCGCCATTTTGGCCAAGCAGACCCAGCACCTGGCCCTCGGGCACCTCAAAGTTGAGGCCATCTAGCGCCAGATGCTTTCCGTAGCTTTTGCTCAGTTCCTTGACTGTGATCATGCCAACCTCCTGCATAGGCCATTATATCATGTGACCAGCAAGCGGTGATGAACAATCTGTGAAACCAATGATGCCATATGGTTTACTGCGCAGCGATTCTGTGGTATCCTCAGCAGAGATCGCTGATTAGACTGCGGTCGGATGAGCAAAACAGACTGTAGTATCTCAGGAGGGCTTCGTCTTGAACAGCATCAACAGATACTCAAAGCAGAGCAATACGATCACCGTGGGCACCAAGACACAGCGCCGCGTCATGCTGACCTTGATGGCCTTGCTGGTCATCGCGGTCGTTGTGCTCAGCATTCTCTTCGTGCGCGCCGACACCTATCGCAGCGCCGCCAAGCAGCAGTTCGCCAAGCGCATCACCAGTTCTGTCATCGACGCCATCGATCAGGTCAGCCGCCTGACGGGCACTGTACAATCAAACTCTTCTGCCAGGCTGGCCATGGTCAGACAATATGTTTACAATATCGACCAGCTCAATGATATCAGCACCTCGATCAGCGGCGAACAGGGCCGCTTGGTGCCCCATCAGGCCATCACGGCGCTGTATGATGATCTGGATGTGTACGAAAAGCTGGTGCAGACTGCGACCTCCTCGACGCTGGAGATCCGCACCACCCTGTTGACCCATTTGACCGCACTGAAAGAATTGATATAGATTCTTACAGGCAGCGGCACAGCTGACAGTAAGCCTCGCCCTGGCGCAGCATTTCATATGCGGCCAGGGCTTCTTGATAATCCAGAAAGGCACCATAAACTACTGAGCCCGAGCCCGTCATCTGTGCAAAGGGCGCGCCAGCATCATACAACACCTTGACCAGTGTGCTGATTTCCGGCAAGAGCGAGGCAGCGGATGCCTGTAAGTCGTTACGAGCAAACTGTCTGAGCGCAGTCATGTCGCCTTGTGTCAGCGCCCGGATAACCGCTTGCGTGTCAGATGCTGCTTGCGGAACTGAATGGGCATCGTAGTGCCTGAACACATCCTTGGTGCTCAGGCTGGCCCGGGGCTGAAGCAGCACCAGCCACATTGGCGCAAAGGCAGGCAGCGTTTGAATCTGCTCACCCAGGCCACCAACCCTGGCAGGTGACATTTCCAGGCAATAGGGCACATCCGCCCCAATGCCCAGGCCGATGCTCTGCAGCTGGGCCCCGCTAAGGCCCAAGTTCCAAAGCTCATTGAGCCCAAGCAGCGTCGCGGCGGCGTCTGCGCTGCCGCCACCCAGGCCTGCGCCCAGGGGAATTCGTTTTGTCAGCGTCATGCGGGCGCCCTGTGAATTGCCTGTCGCCTGGCGTAATGCAAGCGCAGCGCGCAGGATGAGATTGTTGCTGTCTGCCTCAAGCTGTCTACCCTGCACAATCAACTGCAGCTCATCTGCGGCTTCAAGCTCAATATCGTCGTGCAGATCCAGGCGCTGCATCACCATGTCCAGGTCGTGGTAGCCGTTTGGCCTTCTGCCCAGGACAGCCAGATGCCAGTTGACTTTGGCGTAAGCTTTGATCCTCATGCCTTGTCGACCCCCGCGTCCTTACAAAGATTGAGCGTCAGGGCGAATCGACTGCCTTTGTCAGCATCCTCCAGCACCAGGCTCTGCCCATGACGCTCCATGATGCGCTTGCTGATAGCCAGGCCCAAGCCGGTGCCCTTGCCGACGGTATGCGCCTTATCTGCTTTATAGAAACGCTCAAAGATATAGGGCCTGTCTTCAGGCAGGATGCCAATGCCGTCGTCGCTGACGGTCAGCTTAAGCCGCGCGGCATCCAGGGCCGCCGTCGCAATCCTGATGTGCCCTTTGGCGGGGGTAAACTTGATGGCGTTGTCCAGCAGATTGATCAGCACCTGCTCGATCTGGTCGCGGTCAGCCCTGACACAGCTACTCTCCTGGGCAAAATCCAGCGCCACCTCGATCTCTTTTTCCTCCAGCTGGTTGATGCGGGGGATCAGCACCACGCGCACGAGCTCATTGATGTTGAAGTTGGACAGCGCCAGGGCATTGGCCTCATTCTCCATGCGCGAGAGATTGAGCAGCCCTGCTACCAGCTTGCTCAGGCGGTTGGTCTCATCCAGCACCACATTTAGGTAGCGCTTGCGCTCCGCTTCTGGGATGGTGCCATCCAGCATGCCCTGTATGAAGCCGCTGATATTGGTCATGGGGGAGCGCAGCTCATGGGAGAGGTTGGCAATAAAGTCCCTGCGTGTCAGCTCAATGTCCTGCAGCTTCTCAGACATCATGTTAAAAGAAACCGCCAGGTCGTGGATCTCTCGCGGCCCCTCCTCCTGCACCTTGGGGGAGAAACTGCCCCCTGCCATGCCAGAGGCCGCGCGCGATATGGCCAGCAGCGGACGGGTTAAGCGCTTGGTGTATACCATCGCCGCGATGCCGGCGATCAGCACTGCCACCAGGGAGGCCGCCGCCACGCGCAAGGCCAGGCCCTCATAGGAGGCGCGGACGGTCTGCGCCGCTGTCTGTATATAGACGGCGCCCAGCACCACATCGTTTTGCTTGAGCGGCACCGCCACGGTAAACATGGGGCCTCTGGGCCCCTGTACCTGCTCCACCAGTTCCTGACCGGCGATCACTTTCTGCAGGCTGTGCACGATGCTCTTGGCGTCAAAGCCGGCCTGCAGTTCCGGATAATCATTGATCACGCTTAGGAAATAGGCCGTTCCCTCGCCCCGGCGGTCAACCACCATGCAGTAGGCGCGGTACTCCTCGTATACGCTGTTGATCTTGTGGCGCAGCAGGCGGGCGGCGCTGCTGTCGCCCAGGCCAAGGGCATTTTCCAGGCTCTTGGTCTGCGCGGTATTGGCCAGCAGCGCGATGTCATAGGCCTGCTGCTTGAGCGCGTTCATGCGGTTGGTGGTCTGCAAATCGCGCATGGTCAAGTAGGCAATGCCTGTCACCATGCTGACACACAGCGCGATGATCAGCACAAAGGCCCACATCAATCGGGAGAATGTGCTGGACCGCATCAATTATTTGACCTCAAACTTATAGCCAACGCTCCACACCGTGCGGATCAGCCAGCCCAGCGCCTCGCTCTCGGGCAGCTTTTCCCTCAGGCGCTTGACATGCACATCCACCGTGCGGCTGTCGCCAAAGTAATCAAAGCCCCATACCTTTTCCAGCAGCTGCTCTCTGGTAAAGACCAGATTCTGGTGGGAGGCCAGAAAGTAGAGAAGCTCCAGCTCTTTGGGCGGCATGTCCACCCTCTGGCCGCGATACGTCACCTCATAGCGCGACAGGCTGATGGTAAGGCCCGGGAAGGACAGCGTGTCGTTGTCGGCGGGATCACTGGGGCCGCCGCGGCGCAGCACTGCCTTCACACGCGCCACCAGCTCCTTGGGATCAAAGGGCTTGGTAATATAGTCGTCAGCACCCAGCTCCAGACCCAGCACCTTGTCAAAGGTCTCATCCTTGGCTGATATCATGATCACCGGGATGGTGCTGATCTGCCGCACCGCGCGGCACACCTGCCAGCCATCCATGCCAGGCAGCATGATATCCAGCAGCAACAGAGACGGCGGTTTGGCCTTAAAGGCGGCCAGTGCAGTATCCCCGCGTGAGCAG
Source organism: uncultured Clostridia bacterium (assembly GCA_934615145.1). GTDB lineage: Bacteria > Bacillota > Clostridia > Christensenellales > Aristaeellaceae > UBA1038. The sequence continues at coordinate 9,758 of CAKTTM010000038.1, forward strand.
GTCTCCACCTCGTAGCCTTCCTTTTCCAGATACAGCCGTACCAGCTGGGCGATGTTCTGATCGTCATCGACGACCATGACTGTTTGTTTGTTGCTCATGTGGCCTCCTATTTCAGCGTGACGACGGTCACACCGCTCTCGCCCTCGCCATAGTTGCCCAGACGCTGGCTCTTGACCTGCGGTGAGCTGCGCAGGTGCTGCTGAATACCGCTTCTGAGCGTGCCCGTGCCCTTGCCGTGGATGATCCAGACGGTATGCATGCCATCCATCGTGGCCATATCAAGGTGCCTGTCCACCTCCAGCAGGGCCTCATCCAGCGCCATGCCGCGCACATCGCATTCCATGTTGGCGCTGCGCTGGGCGCTTTGCGTCTTGGCGCGCACAGTGGACTTCTTGGTCACAGGTGCAGCGCGCAGGCGCAGCTGACCCATCTGCAGCTTCATCTTGAGGATGCCTGCCTGCACCATCACCTCGCCCTTGTTATCAGGCGCGGACAGCACAGTACCCACAGCGTTGAGATGGGGGATATCCACCGCATCCCCAGCGCGCAGGCTCTCAGGCGCTCCGCCGGCGGCCAATGAGCCTGAGCCCAGGCCCTCCGCCAGGCTGTCGCCCAGATCCTGCAAGCGCTTTTGCAGGCCGCTGAGGCTCTGATTGATGTCGCCGCCGCTGCGCTTGAGAAGCTTTAGCTCCTCCATGATGGCAGCGCTTTCGCGGCGGGTGCGCTCCAGTATTCGGCGCGCGTCTTCCTTTGCCTTCTTCTCGGCGTGAGCTCGGCCGGCCTCAATGCTCTGATAGAGTTTCTCAGCCTCACGGCGCAGCTGCTGCGTCTCCTCGTGCGCTTCGTGTGCCAGCTTTCTTTCTTTTTCGGCCAGTTGCCTGTGATACTCGGCATTGGCAATGACATCTTCAAACTGTATGGTCTCATGGCTGAGCAGTTCACGCGCGGAGGCAATAATACTCTCGGGCAGACCCAAACGCTTGGAGATTTCAAAGGCATTGCTCTTGCCAGGCACCCCGATCGACAGCCGATAGGTGGGCCTGAGC
>CAKTTM010000039.1 GCA_934615145.1 uncultured Clostridia bacterium
CAAGGAGGCCAACTACAGCCCCTGGCCGAAGGCTGTGGATAAAAGGATCGTGGATGCCCTGGCCAAGCGCGGGCTGCGCAAGCTCTATACCCACCAGGCCAGCAGCGTTGAGGCGGTGGCGCGCGGCGAGGATGTGGTGGTGGTGACTCCCACGGCATCGGGCAAGACCATGTGCTACAACATCCCGGTGTTGTCTTCCATCTTGAAGAATCAGGACGCGCGGGCGCTATACCTCTGCCCCACCACGGCGCTGTCTGCCGATCAGGTGGCAGAGCTTTATGAGCTGGTGACGCTGCTGGATGTGGACATCAAGACCTTTACCTATGATGGCGACACCCCGGCCACCGCCCGGCGCGCCATCCGCCAGGCCGGGCATGTGGTGGTGACCAACCCTGACATGCTGCACAGCAACATACTCCCCCACCACACCAAGTGGGTCAAGCTGTTTGAGAATCTGGAATACATCGTCATCGATGAGATCCATGCCTACCGCGGCGTCTTTGGCTCCAACCTGGCCAATGTGCTGCGCAGGCTGATGAGGCTATGCGCCTTTTACGGCAGCAAGCCGCAGTTCATCCTCTGCAGCGCCACCATCGCCAACCCTCAGGAGCTGGCCCAGGTGCTGATAGGCCGTCCGGTGACGCTGATCAACAACAACGGCGCGCCGCTTGGGGAAAAGCACATCATCTTTTACAATCCGCCTGTGGTCAACCGCCAGCTGGGCATCCGCAAGAGCGCCCTGGGCGAGACCAGGCGGCTGGCCATGCGGCTGCTGAAGAACAAGATACAGACCATCGTCTTTGCCAAATCGCGCGTGCAGGTGGAGGTATTGACCAGGGCGCTCAAGGAGGAGGCCAGCGACGCGCTGGGGCAATCTGCCCGTGTGCGGGGCTACCGCGGCGGCTACCTGCCGGCCGAGCGTCGGGATATCGAGCGCTCACTGCGCCAGGGACAGGTGGACATGGTGGTCTCCACCAACGCGCTGGAGCTGGGCATCGATATCGGCGCGCTGGAGGCCTGCCTGCTCTGCGGCTATCCGGGCACCATCGCCAGCACCTGGCAGCAGGCCGGGCGCGCGGGGCGACGCCAGGGCAAGTCGTTGACCATCATGGTGGGCACCAGCGCCGCCATCGACCAGTACATCCTTTCGCACCCTGAATACTTCTTTGAGCAGTCCCCGGAGCACGCCTTGCTCAACCCTGACAATCTCTACATACTGCTCAATCACTTCAAGTGCTCGGCCTATGAGCTGCCCTTCAAGGATGACGAGCCCTTTGGCAATGCCCTGGGCGCCGACAGCATGCTGCATTATCTGGAGGAGGCGCATATCCTGCGCCATGTGGGCGATGTGTGGCACTGGTCGGCGGAGGACTTTCCCGCCAGCGAGATCAGCCTGCGTACCGCGATGACGGAGAACTTTCTGATATTCGATATCACCAACCCTGAGCGCGTGCGCGTGGTGGGCGAGATGGACCGCTTTGCAGTGCCCATGCTGCTGCATGAGAATGCCATCTACATGCACGAGGGCGTGCAATACCAGGTGGAAAAGCTGGACTTTGACGCCTGCAAGGCCTTTATCCGCCATGTCAATGTGGACTACTATACGGATGCCGATCTGAATGTGAGCCTGAGCCTGCTAGACATCGACCAGCAGGAAAACAACGCCGCCTGCGGCGAGATCAAGGTGACCAGCCTGGTCAAGATATTCAAGAAAATGAAGCTGGACACCGGCGAAAGCCTGGGCTACGGCCCGGTGCGCCTGCCGGAGACCGACATGCACACCCAGGCCATGTGGCTGACCCTCTCCCCCGACGCCGCTGTGACCTATGGCAAGGACAGCCTGCAAAACGGCATGCTTGGCATCTGCAACACGCTGCGCATCGTGGCACCCCTCTACCTGATGTGCAGCCCGATGGACATCGCCATCAGCTACCAGGTCAAGAGCCCCTTTACCGATAAGCCGACCATCATCCTCTACGACAACAGCCCAGGCGGCATCGGCCTGTCCGAAAAGGCCTACTACATGCGCGCCACCCTGCTGCAGCACGCGCTGCAGCTGATAGCGCACTGCGACTGCGAGCATGGCTGTCCCTCCTGCGTGGGCCCTGTGGGCGAGGTGGGACAGGACGGCAAGCAGATGGCACAGACGCTGCTGAAGGTATTGTATGAGCATACATGACATCGTGACCGCGCAGCGCCAGGCGCTGAGTGAACAGCGCAGGCAGATGGCCAGCGCCGTTTCTCAGGCCCATCACTGGCAAGCCCAGGCGGATGAGCGCATTGCCAAGCTGCGCAGGCTGCGCGACCTGCTGACAACAAGCGAATCCGCCATTCTTAAGGCCTTACAGGATGACCTGGGCAAGGGCCCAGGCGAGGCCTACCTGACGGAGCTTGGCATCGTGCTGAGCGAACTCAATCACACGATTCGGCACCTCAAGCGCTGGATGCGGCCGCAGCGCGTGGCGGGTTCACTATCCGTCTTCCCCTCGCGCAGCCGCCGCCTGCCTGAGCCCTATGGTCTGGTGCTGATCATGTCGCCCTGGAACTATCCCTTTCAGCTGACCATAACGCCGCTGATCGGCGCCATCGCCGCCGGCAACCGCTGCGTGGTCAAGCCCAGCAACCAGACACCGCGCAGCGCGCAGCTGATGGCCGATCTGATCACCGCCTGGCTGCCGCCAGAAGAGGCGGCGGTGGTGCAGGGCGGGCGGGAGGAGAACCAGCAGCTGCTGGACGAGCGCTTTGACTATATCTTCTTTACAGGCGGCCACACCGTGGGCCGGCTGGTCATGCAAAAAGCCGCAGAGCATCTGACCCCGCTGACCCTGGAGCTGGGCGGCAAGAGTCCCTGCATCGTGGATGCCTCCGCCGATATCCAGCTCGCCGCCCGGCGCATCGCCTTTGGCAAGGGCATGAACGCGGGGCAGACCTGTGTAGCGCCCGACTATCTGCTGGTGCACCATGATATCAAGGAGGCGCTGCTGCAGGCCATCCAGGCGCAATGGCAGGCCTTCTATGGTCAGGACGCCCTGAATTGCGATCAGTGGCCGCGCATCATCAATCAAAAGCACTATGAGCGCCTGATGGCCTTGATGCAGGGCGAAAAGATTGTCTGTGGCGGCCAGGGTGACGGACAGCGCATCGCCCCCACGCTGATTGATGAGGTGAGCTGGCAGTCCCCGCTGATGCAGGAGGAGATATTTGGCCCCCTGCTGCCTGTTATCAGCTATGAGCGGCTTGATGAGGCCATTGAGCAGATACAGCAGCGCGACAAGCCGCTGGCGCTGTATGTTTTCAGCCAGGATCAGGGGCAGACAGACAAGATACTGCAAAGCCTGAGCTTTGGCGGTGGCTGTGTCAATGACACACTCATACAGCTGAGCAACCCGCACCTGCCCTTTGGCGGCGTGGGCGCCAGCGGCATGGGCAGCTATCACGGCCGCCACAGCTTTGATACCTTCAGCCACTACAAGAGCGTGCTGTACAAGGGCAAGATGGACTTCCCCTTCCGCTATCCCCCCTACAGCGACAACAAGACAAAGCTGCTCAAGCGCTTTCTCAAATAAGGAGCGATATGGCCAGCCTGGAAGCATATCATCAGACACTGGATTACTCTTACGCCCCCGGCCTCTTCCCCAGCATGGAGGCGCTCAAAAAGCGCCCCGAGCTGGTGCGCAGGTTGCTGCTGCACAGCAAGCTGACGCCAGGCCCGGCGCTGGATGAACTGCTGGCGCTGTGCGATCAGCACGGCATCCGGACTGAAACGGCGGACAGGGCCCTGTCGCGCATCAGCGGCAAGGACAACTGCATGGCAGCAGCTGTGTTTGCCAAGCACGAGGGCGGGCTAAGCGCCCAGCATCGCCACCTGGTGCTGCACCATATCAGCGACAAGGGCAACCTGGGCACCATCCTGCGCACGGCGCTGGGCTTTGATTATCTGGACATCGCCATCATCCGCCCGGCTGCCGATCACATGGATCCCCATGTGGTGCGTGCCAGCATGGGCGCGATGTTTTCTCTCAATGTATCAAGCTTTGATAGCTTTGAAGCCTATCGTGCGCAGCATCCTGATCTGGCGCTCTATCCCTTCATGCTCAGCGGCTCTGTGCCGCTTGAGACTGCCTGCCAACAAGCGCCGCCCCGCCACGCGCTGATCTTTGGTAATGAAGGCGCAGGCCTGCCGGAAAGCTTTGCAGCGCTGGGCCAGGCGGTGCGCATACCGCAAAGCGAGGCCATCGACTCGCTCAATCTGGCAGTCGCTGCCGCCATCGGGATGTACAGCTTTCATCAGAGCAGCCAGGGGCTATAAGGGTTTCTTGCTGGGCGTGCCCGCCTGCCTTGGGTATTTCTTGTCGGTGGTACCGACTTTCTTGATGCCCTGCACCACATGATCATAGCCCGCCAGCGGCAGCAGCAGGCGCTTGTCCACCTTGCCGCCCAGCAGCTGGAGGGCACTTACTGCCTCTGCCATCTCTGCCTCGATCGAGGGCCCCTTCCAGTACAGCGCGTAGCCGCCGCGCTTGACAAAGGGCAGCAGATATTCGCTGAGCACATTGACCGGCGCCAGCGCCCTGGCCACCGCCAGATCGCAGGCCTCACGCAGCGCGCCGCGCGCGGCGTCCTCGGCCCGGCCATGGATGATCATGATGCCCTTAAGGCCCAGTTCGTCGCGCACCGCCGTCAGAAAGTCGCAGCGCTTGCGCGAGGCATCCAGCAGGCAGACCCTTAGATCAGGCCGCGCGATGGCCAGCGGCAGCCCGGGGAAGCCGGCGCCGCTGCCTACATCGATCAAGGTAGCATTCTTGGTAAACCAACCTTTCCCCTCCAGCGCCAGCAGCGAATCGGCATAGTGCCGCAGCGCCATCTGCTCCGGCGGCACATTGGTCAGGTCCATGCGCGTGTTCCAGTCCAGCAGCATCTGGTGATAGGTCTGCATCTGCGCGTACTGCGCATCTTCCAGGCGGATGGTGGTGGGCTCCAGGATGGCCCTTAACTGGTCAATCAACTGGCATTCTCCTTTTGCGCGCTGAGCAGCTGATACAGCGCCTGCTCCAGCGATCCCTCCTCGAGGATCTGGCCGGACTTCACCAGGAACTCGGTATCAATCAGCAGATCATAGGCCCACTTGAGCCGCGGCAGGCTGTGCTGCCGGGCCAATTGCTGCAGCTTGCGCCCCACAAAGGGCGGCACGGCCAGCTTGCGCGCCAGGGCCTCCGGCGCCAGGTTCTGCTGGCTTAACAGCTTAGCAAACAGCAGCTGCCTGTACTGCCGCTGCAGCAGCGCCAGCAGCATCAGCCGCTGCTCGCCCTCGCGTATCATCTCGTCCATCAGGCGGCTGGCGCGGCTGGCTTGGCCTGCCACCACGGCGTCCGACAGGTCAAACACCTTGTATTCGATGGTCTTGATGCAGACCGCCTCCACATCCTCGGCGCTTACCGCCTCGCGCTCACCCGCATGAGCCGCCACCTTGGCCAGCTCATGGCTCAGCAGGTGCATGTCCTGCCCCACGGCAAAGAGCATCTGCTCAGCCGTCGCGCGGTCTATCTGCTTGCCATAGGCCTTGAGCTCCCTGGCCATCCACTTGATCAGCGTGGACTGACCCGGCGTTTCAAAGCTGACCACGGCGCCCTGCTTGCTCAACAGCTTGTACAGCTTGCGCGTGCCATTGGCCTTGCCCTGCGTGTAGAATACCAGGCAGAGGCTGGCGGGCAGCCGCGCCAGGTAATCCGCCAGCCGATCGGCAGCGCCTGAGCCCTTGGCCTTGCCCTCCTCTTCCTCCTCGTTGCCCCCCTTGCCGCCCAGTAGCGACAAATCATGCACCACCACCAGGCGCTTGTCCGCCATCAGCGGCAAGGTTTCGGCGACCGCGATCAGCTCGTCGACTGGCGGATTGCGCAATACGGAGTGGTTCAGCTGGGCGAAGTCCCCGCTGATCACCCGCTGCTTGAGGCTGTCCAGCGCGGCGCGCTTGGTGTACTCCTCCTCGCCCTCAAAGAGGTAGCAGGGCAATATCGCTCCGGCCTTGAGCTGCTCGTGGAACTGTTCTCTGGTCATCGCTTCCCCCTCAGGGCATACTGCTCCAGGCTGAGGCCAGCCTGGCCGACTGTCAATATCAGGGCGCCACCCTCATTGGTGGCATAGGTCTGACAATCCATGCGTTCCAGCCTCGCCAGCGTATCGCTGGCCCTGTCCCTCACGCTGTCGGCGGTGGTCAGCAGGGCAATCTGAGGCGAGACGATGCTGAGGAAGGCCTCACTGTTGCTGTGTTTGGAGCCATGGTGCGACAGCTTGAGCACCTGGGCGGGATGGGCGGCATAGCGCTCATAGTCGCCGGTCAGATCGGAGGCCGTCAGCAGGCTGACACCATCCAGATCCCACAGCAGGGTCAGCGCGCTGTGATTGGCATCCATGCCCGGGTAGACCTGACCACTCTGCGGCCAGAGCGCGCGAACGCTGCTTTTCTCAAACTGGCGGCTGTCGCCCGCACCCATGAAGCTGATGGGGATGCCCCTGTCAGCCGCCAGGGCGAGTATGTCACGGCTATCGTCAGCCACCGCTGTCTCCATCGCGCCATAGGGCAGCGCGATCTGCTCAATGCGCACCCCGGCCTCCAACAGCTGCCGCAGCCCGCCCACATGATCGCTGTGCAGATGCGTGATGTAGAGCATGTCCAGTCCACGCCCGCGGCGGAGCAAATAGTTGCTCATGTCGCTGCCATTGTCGCCCGTATCAATGCCAATCGTCAAGGGGCCATCCTCAATGAGGGCGGCGTCCGCGCTGCCGGCGCTCAGCTGCACATAGCGCAGCGGCCGCTCGCGCGGCCACAGCGTGGGCACCAAGGCCAGCAGCAGGGCCAGACCGCCTATCAATAGGCGCCCGCGGGGCCGCAGCCGCACATAGCGTGTCATCAGCCACAGCACCAGGAAAATGGCCAGCGTCAGCAAGGCGCCCAGCGCCGGCGCGCGCCAGGCCGCCACATCAGCGCCTGCCAGCCAGCGACTCACGGCGCCCAGCAGGCGGCTCAATTGCACCAGCGGCCAGGCCAGGGCCTCTGACAGCGGCGGCACAAGCCAGCCAAGCGGTATCAGCACCAGGGCGCCCCACATCAGCCAGGCCACGATCACACAGGCCAGAGGGCTCCATAATAAGCCCAGCAGGGGCAGCTGATGAAACACCGAGATGGTGACAGGCGCGGTAAACAGCGTGGCTGCCAGCGTGGTGATCAGCGCGCGGACGACTGTGTTAAGCCACCCGGGCAGGCGTCTGTGCCCACTAAGCCTTTGGTAGCGCCTCTCTAGGCTGTCACCCAGCGTAAAGATGCCCAGCACCGCCAGGAAGGATAATTGGAAGCCCACCTGATAGATGTCCAGGGGCCGGATTAATAGTATCAGCATGAAGGCAATCGCAAGGCTGGTCAAAGGATCGCTGCGGCGATGAAAGAGGCGCGCCGTCAACAGCAGCAGGCTGAGCACCGCCGCGCGCACCACCGGCGCGGCAAAGTCCAGCAGGCGGCAATACATCAGCAAGAAGGCCGCGACCAGGATCAGCTGGCCCTTGGGGCCGATCCTGAGCCACCGCAGCAGCGCCAGCAAGACCATCACCAGCAGGCCGGTGTGCAAGCCGGACACCGACAGCACATGCGCGATGCCGGTGTCACGAAAGGCGCGGGTCAGATCCTCAGGCAGGTCATCACGCGCACCCAGCAGCAGGGCCTTGAGCAAGGCGCTGTCCTGGCCCAGGGCCTCATCCAATCTATCCGCCAGCCAGAGCCTGGTGCGCAGCCAAGGGCTCTGGGGCCCTGTCTGTGTCGCTGGCTCCCAGACGATGTCCCGCCCGCCGCTGAGGCCGGCGGGTATGCCTTTCTGAAGCAGATAGAGCCTAAAATCAAAGCCATCCGGGTTCATCTGACCATCCGGGTGATACAGGCTGCTGGTCATGATCAGGCGCTGGCCATCCTGCGGCAGCGACGCCGATGCCTCCGGGTACCAAGTCCAGTAGGCGCCGGGCAGGCTGTGGCGCAGGCCCTGCTCGTCAGTCAGCTCTACATCGCGCAGAGTCGCCCTGACCCTGCCATCTGGCTGTCTGGGCTCTGCCATGCCCGCCACGCGGGCAGTCAGCTGATAGCGGCTCTCTGGCGGCAATGCCGGGCGCACCGCCTGGTGGCTGTAGAGCATGCCACCGAACAGACATAGGCACAGCAACCCAATCAAGGGGCTGCGCCTGCCAAGGACAAGCACAGCCAAGAGAAGCGCCGCAATAGCCAGGCCTATGAGAATCAGCGCCTGCTGAGCAGCGGGCAGCCTGCCCCCCAGCCAGAGGCCCAGCCCCAGGCTAGGCGCCAGGCAGGCCAGCGGCCGCTGGCGGCAGAAGCTGCGTGAACTCACAAAGGATAGCGCTGGAGCGCCTGCGCCCACCGGCTCTCAGCAAATACGGCCTGCGCCTGGCTCAGCAGCAGCGCGCTGTCGCTGCCCGGCTGGCAATGGGTGAGCAGCAAGCGTTTCACTTGCGCGTCCTTGGCCAGCTCTGCCGCCTGAGCCGCGCTCATATGCGGCAGCTCGTCATGCCATTGCTGGGTGGTAAAGGTAGCATCGCAAAGCAGCAGGTCGGCCCCTTGGCAAAGCTGATCAAGCCCCGGCGTCAGCGTGGCGTCTGAGCTGTAGACCATGGCCTTGTGCGCCTGCTGCAGCCGCAGGGCGTAGGCGGGCAGGGGATGATTGACCAGCATGGTGCTGATGTGGATGTCCCCCATCTCAAGGCCCTGCGCCAAATCGATTAGCTCAAACTGCTCGCACTCGCACAGCGCACGCAGCGGATGCTCATCCAGCGGTGCCCAGACCTTCAGCTTCTTTTGATGGATCTGCAGGTAGTAGCGCAGTGTCAACATGTCACTGGCGTGATCATTGTGCCAATGTGTGATGACGATGCCGTACAGCTCGGCCGGATCCATGTGCGCCATCAGCCTGGGCAGCACGCCGCTGCCGCAGTCCATCAGCAACTTGCCAGCTGCCCCGCCATCCACCAGGTAGCCTGAGCAGGCGCCGTCCGGCCCCGGATAGGAGCCATCGCAGCCCAGTATGATCAGTTCCATGCCTTGGTTTCCTCCTTCTTGAACAGCAGATAGCCAACCGCGATGAACACGCCCGTCGACAGCATGATCATCGAGGGCGAAGGCCTGGCAGACAGGCTGTTGAGCAGCAGTACCACTGCATTGTACACCCCGTGAAAGAGCATCGGCAGCCACAGGCTCTGATAACGCAGCAGCAGCCGGGCCAGCAATATGCCGATCGCGGCCAGCGACAGGAAGCCGAGCAGCGAGAAATGGAGCAGGGAAAAGATGAGCGCCGACAGCAAAATCGCCGTCCGCTCTCCCATCTTGTCGCTCAACCAGGGCAAGAGCAGGCCGCGAAACATCAGCTCTTCACAGAAGGAGGGCAGCAGCGCCGCGCAAAGCACCGCCACCAGATACTCCCCTATGCCCTTTGGCGTCAGCGTTTGTGCATCCAGCGGCACCTCTATGCCCAGGCCCTGCAGCAGGGCGATCCACAGCGCAGTGACAAAGACCGCGGCCAATGTAAAGCTGACAGCGCCAACGCTGACCAGGCCCATCGCGTAGCCATCAGGCGCCTTGAGCAGACTACTGATCCGCTCTCTGGTGCTTACACTACGCCTGGTCAGCAGCAGCGCCGGCAGGCCGATCAGCAGTATCTCCTGCAAGGGCACGCTCAGCAGCAGCTGGTAATTGTTCAGCTCATCCACCTTCAGCAAAGTGGGCAGGACGAACAGGAGCGCGATCCCCAGTAGCGCGCTGGCGACCGCCAGGGCGATGTAAATAGTTCCCTTGCCGCTACTCAATGCTGTACAATCCGCTGACGCGGTCACGCCAGGTCATCTCCAGCAGCACATCCCGGCCGGGCTTGAGCCCCTGCGCGGAAAGGGTTTCTGTGACCGTGCGCATGGCAAGCTCAGGCGTGTTGTTGTCCTGGCTCAGGTGGCCCAGCAGCGCCTTGCTCACCCCGGTCTCATACAGGCGCATCAGGGTCTCCGCACAGGTCACATTGCTCAGATGTCCCCTGCTGCCCAGTATCCGCTGCTTGAGGTGCAGGGAGTAGCGCTCGTTGTGGTTGAGCATCTCTACGTCATGGTTGCTCTCCAGCAGCACCAGGTCTGCCCCTGCCAGCTGCCGCAGCGCGCTCTTTGGCACATGGCCCATGTCGGTGGCCACCGCCACGCTTCGGCCGCCCGCATAGACGCGAAAGGCCACCGGCTCCGCCGCGTCATGGGGTATGGCAAAGGGCATCACCGCCAAATCCCCCACATAAAAGTCATAGTCGGTCTCAAACACCCGCCGCAACGGCGGTGCGATCTCCCCCACCACGCGGTGCATCTTCTCCCAGGTCGCCTCGTTGGCATAGACAGGGATGCGGTACTTGCGGCTCAGCGCGCCCACGCCGCGTATATGATCGATATGCTCATGCGTCACCAATATCCCGCTGAGCGACTCTGGCAGCACCCCGATGGCGTCCAGCGCCCCCGTGATCGCCTTGCCGCTAAGCCCCGCATCAATCAGCAGGCTGGTATCCCCCGCGGCCACATAGCTGGCATTGCCATTGGAGCCACTGTTCAAAGAGCAAAACTTAAGCTTCATCCAGTCCTACAATCCTTCTCC
>CAKTTM010000040.1 GCA_934615145.1 uncultured Clostridia bacterium
CTTCTAAGGAGGACAAGGACATGAAACTGGGCATCAGCAGCTATAGCTATATGAAGCATATGCGCCAGACGGGCGCCAACTACTTTGACATCTGCGATCTGGCGCATCGCACGGGCTATGAGGGCATCGAGTTTATCGAGCTGAGCCTGGACGTGCAGCCGGCCGACAGCATCGAGGATCTGGCCCGCCAGATCCGTAAGCACTGCGAGGGCCTGGGCCTGCACATCATCGCCTACACGATTGGCGCGGACTTCTTAAACCGCGGCCCGGAGGAGATCGAGCGGGTCAAGGGTCATGTGGACACCGCCAAACTGCTGGGTGCTGGCGTGCTGCGCCACGACGCCGCCTGGACCCTGCCCGAGGGCGTGGACTGGCGCGAGGCGGTCGAGCGCATCAAGGGGCCTATCCGCGAGGTGACGGAATATGCAGCCCTGCACGGCATCAAGACCTGCACTGAGAACCACGGCATGGTGCTGCAGGATGCCCACCGTGTGGAGACGCTGATCAAGGCGGTGGATCATCCCAACTACGGCTGGCTGATCGACATGGGCAACTTCCTCTGCGCTGACGAGCTGGCGCTTAACGCCCTGCCGATCGCCGCACCCTACGCTTTCCACGCCCACGCCAAAGACTTTCTGTACAAGCCGCAGTGGGAGAAGCGCCCCAGTGACGACTGGTTTGGCACGCGCAATGGCTCCCACCTGCGTGGCACGGTGGCCGGACACGGCGTGGTACCTATACCTTACTGCATCGAGATACTGCGTGCCCACGGCTATGACAGCTGGCTGAGCTATGAGTTTGAGGGCATGGAGGACAACCTGCCTGCCCTGGAATCGGCCTACAAGTACCTCAAGAGCCTGATCTGATCCTGAACGAAATCAAAAGGCGCCCTGGCCATATCACAGCCAGGGCGCCTATCTATTCCCGTGTCCCTCTCAGGGCACGCGATAAATCGCGATCGTCAGCGCGCCGTCCTGGGCGCTGCCATCGATGCGCACGGGGAAGTCATAGTTGTTGCGGAAGGCCAGGTTCAGCGCGCTGTTGCCCACCGCCGCGTCGGCATGCATGGGCAGGTACTTGGCACCGCTGGGGCCATGCGGGCGCCTGGCCGTGATTTCGAGGCCGGGCAGCTGCATCATGGTGTTGTACAACGTGCTGGACACCTGGCAGGTACCGCCGCCGTAGCCCAGCACGGACTTGCCATCCACCAGCACATAGGCCGGCTCATAGCCGGAGGACTTGCGGTAGGGCCCAATCTGAGCGTTGAAGTCAAAGCGGCCCTCGGGTGCCACCACGATGGGCTCAAAGCGCTCACAGCCCACACGGATATTGACCATGCGGCTGCGGTTGACCTCGTTGTCGGCGATGCTATAGAAGGAGGTATAGGCTGCGATGGGCGCGGAGCCATCCGCCTGGCTGGCATCCTCAAACAAAGGCTGCAATTCACCAAGCAGTCTGGTGTCCACATAGCCGTACTGCCGGTGGAATATCAGCTTGGCCCAGCCGTCCTCGAAGCCCATGAAGGCCAGCCGGGCACCTGGATAGAGCGTGATGAGGGTCTCGGCCTGTGCGTCAGGGGCTGCCTTGACAGGCGCCTCCTGCGCCACCCAGCCCAGATAGCTGGCCAGCACGGCGGGATACTTGGGCGTGCGCACCGGGTCGATGGTCTTGACCCTTGTGTCGTTGAGCGCCTTGCGCTGTATGTAGCCTATGACCTCATTGCCGCGCACCAGCAGCCAGTCGGGCTCTACCTTCAGGATCTCAATGGTGACGCGGTCGGAGATATAGCCCACCTTCTCACCGCCCGGGGAGGCCAGCACATCGGTGCTGTACATCAGCCTGCCGGTATAGAGCGCGGGGAGGTCGGCCTGCGCGCTGGCAGGCAGGAGGGCGAAGCATATCATCAGCGACAGCAGCAGGGGCAGGAGGCGTTTCACTGTGCTTAGCCCTTATAGATGGCGATGAACAGCACGCCATCCTGCACATGCGACGATATGCGCACGGGGAAAGGATAGTCATTGCGGAAGATGAAGTTGAGGTCGCCAGAGCTGGCGTCTACACCGTGGGGCAGATAGGGGGCGCCATTGGCACCGTGCGGCGCACGCGCGGTGACGGTCAGGCCTGTCAGCTGCAGCACAGCGTTGTACAAGGTGCTGGACACCTGGCAGCTGCCGCCGCCGTAGGCCTGCACGATCTCGCCCTCATAGAGCGCCGGCGCGTGCAGGTAGCCGCTGCGCGGGTTAAAGGGGCCGACAGTGGCGTTGAAGTCCAGCTGGTCGCCGGGCTGCATCAGACGGTCCATGCGGTCCACACCCACCCGTAGGTTGTGGATGCGGTTTTCATTCTCCCAGTTGGTAGCGATATTATAGAATGAATTATAGACCGCGATGGGCGTGTCCTCGGTACCGGCCTCCTCAGTGGGCGCTGTCATCTGCAGATCGGGCAGGGACAGGGTGTTGACGAAGCCGTACTGACGCTTGAAGATAAGCCGCGCCCAGCCATTGTCGATGTCCATGAAGGCGATGCGGGTGCCTGCCTGCAGGGTGATCAGCGTCTCCGAGCCGTCATTTGGCTCGGCCTTGACATAGGTCTCGCGGTCGAGCGTGGTGTAATACTGGCTGACCACCGTGCCATAGCGGGGTGTATTGACAGGGTCGACCGCCACGATGTCCATCGTGCGGTGGCGCAGCACAAAGCCAGTGCCCCGGCCGTAGTTGATCTCCAGATAATTGGGCAGCACATCCACCACATCGATGGGTTGATTGGGCCGCAGCACGCCCAGCCTGTCGGAGGCCTTGGAATCCTTGGCTCTCTCAAGCGGCGTCTTATATACAGTGGTCGTGCCATCGTAATTGGTAGTGATCTTGCCCTTGTAGACCACGGGCTTGTTGGCGGCCTCCGCCTGCATGGGGGCAATGCCCAGCAGCAGGGTCAGCAGCAGCATCAGGGGAATCAGGCGCTTTTGCATCAGCAGTCTCCTTTATCGTCGGGGGTCAGCGGCTTCTTTTGCAGCTTCTGATAGCTGCCGTCCTCTTGCTGGAGGTAGACCATGTCCAGCTGTTGTTTGAAGCCATCGCGAAAATCGCTCAGGTATTCCTGGCGCAGGGCATCCAGCTCCAATTGTTCCTCATCGCTGATGCCCTCTTCGCGCTTTCTGCGCGCCAGGCTCAGCATCAGCTCCACCCTTGCCTTATCCATTGTACCCGCTCCTTTTGATCATGCCAAGGCCCAGCCCAAGTGGCAGCAGCAGCACCAGCACATAGGCCAGGTAGCTGAGCCACTTGGAGATCTGGGAGCGGTCGATCATGAACTCAATGCCAAGCACGGCGCCCAGGATGACGGGCAGCAGGATCAGCGACAGGATGGCAAGCCGCCGGTCGCGCTTTTGCCGCAGCAGGCGGATGGCCAGATAGATCAGCGTCAGCGAAAACAGCACCACGGCCAGCACCTGCTGCAGCCCCACAAAGCTAAAGCGCAGGTGGCCATCGTAGCGCAGGCTTTCATACAGTGTCTGCGTGATGCCAAATGTGAGCGCGCCTGTCAGCGCCACGCTGCCCTGAGTCAGGACGCTGCGCCTGAGCTCGCGCAGTGTCAGCAGGCAGAGCACAAGGGCGGTGACCGCCTCCAGGTAGTAGGTGCGCAGGTAGGCATCGTACTCGTCGCGGTAGGCCAGGAAGGTATCATCCAGCACCCCTGTGATCAGCGGGCGGCTGATGCCCAGGCTCGTGTAGCCCTCGCCCAGGCGGGCCAGCGCGATGAAGAGGAAGAGCGCGGGCGTGAGGATATCAAGCCAGCGGACTGCCGGCTGCCGGGCGACCTTGGCCGCGATCAGCGCGCCCAGCACCGCGCCCAGCAGGGCGCCAAACATGGCAAAGCCGCCGGTGGTCAGCGTCAGGGCATTCGAAAAGCTTGCCACCTGCTGGAAGTTGATGTCGGCTAGGCAGTAGAGCGCCCTCGCCAGTGCCAGGCCCAGCACAGGGGAGAGCAGGCAGCTGAGCGCCGCCGCGTTTTTCAGCCCCTCTTCGCCGCGGCTTAGCCACCACAGCAGCAGGCCGGCCAGCGCGCAGCCCAGGGCCACATAGAGCCCATAGGCATAGAGCTCCAGTCCCAGAAAGCTTAGCCTTACAGCGTCAGGAAACATATCGCTTACTGCCCCGCGCTGTCCAGCAGCGTGGCGAAGTAGAGCATGTCGCTCTGCGCGCGCTCATTGCCCCGGGTCTTTTGCTGGTAGTAGTCGCCATTGTAGACCATGGTGGCGCTGTTGCCGCCGTCAAAGTTGAAGGCCTGCGTGCAGCCCAGCTCATGCATGAAGGCCGCCAGCTGCTCGTGCGTGACGCCCTGGGAGTCCTTGGTGCGGCCCTCGGCCAGCACCAGCACATAGCTTAGCTTATCCAGTTGGCCGATGGCCATGCGCGGCTCGCGGCCCTTGGGGTTGTAGCCGTAATCCTTGTTCAGCTCCAGCAGCTGGCTGTCTTTGACCAGCGCCGGGCCGAAGGTAAAGGCGTTGATGATCTGCCGGCCGCTGTCGATAAAAGCCTGCACTTCGTCGGCCTTGGACTGAACAAAGACATGCAAATCGCCCTGCTCATCGGTAATCAGCAGGTCCTTGACCCTGTTGTACTTGGCGCGGACCTTCTCGCCCATGCGGTACTCAAAGGAGGTCTTGACCGGGTCGTTGGACAGATAGTTGGCGTTGATGGCGATGATGGCATTGTTCTTCTCCGCCATGGAGCTGATCAGCGCCACGCGGCTGCTGCCGGGCTTGCCTGCGACGGCGGTGCGCAGCTGGGAGGGGTCGCTGACCTGTATGCGCGCCACGCGCCAGACCACGCCCTCCTGCTCCAGGGTCTCCAGCTTCAAGGTGATGCTGTCGTCCTGATAGCCCTGGGCGGTGAAGGCGGCCTTGTCAGGCGCTCTGCCGGGGCTGAAGTCCATCGGCAGGGGTTCAAAATGGTTTTCAGCACGGGCGACGGGCAGCAGCCAATCCAGCAGGCTGGCACCCTCGTCTGGCATCTGCTCCAGCAGGCGCTGCTTTTCGCTGTCCAGCATGGCGCCAGAGGGCAGTATCAGCGGCAGGCTGAGCACAAAGGCGGCGGCCAGCAGCAGGCAAATAAGGCGGGTTGACTTGTTCATTCAGGCTTCGTTCCTTTCCTGGCGCCGGTCGGCAAAGACCCAGGCGCGCTGCAAGCGATAGTTGACGAAGAAGAGGATGGTATCGACAAAGACCTTCAGCAGCGTCTTATCAAAGCCAAGCCAGCCGTGCAGGGTGCTGACCAGCGCTGCCGACAGGCTCATCACAATGACGGCCAGCAGCAGGTAGCGGCCAAAGCTGCCCTTGCAGCGGCTGACCTGGAAGACGAAGGACTTGTTGGCCTTGTAGTTGAACACCGCCGAGCAGGCCCGCGCGATGGCGGTCGCCAGAAAGACCTGCCATGCGATGTCCCAGACCAGGGTCTGCGCAGCGTCCAGCCCCATCTGGGGCAGCAGCCACTTGTCAAGCAGCGTAAACAGCAGCAGATCAAGGGCTGTGCTCAGGCCGCTTGCGGAGGCGTATTTAAAGAAGTTCTTGAACAGCTGGGCGTAGATGCGCGCCGAGTCCTTGAAGGGCCGAAAGTGCGTGCGGCGGTTCTCCTCAATATAGATGGTGCGTATGCCCACGATCTCAAAAGGAATGTGGTGGCCGGAGGCCTGTATGAGCATGTTCATCTCATACTCAAAGCGATCCCCCTCCACGGATAGCATGAAGGGGATAAGCTCTTTGGAGAAGCCGCGCAGGCCGGTCTGTGTATCCGGCAGCCACTTGCCATACAGCAGGGCAAAGAAGACACTGGTCAGCCGGTTGCCGGCGCGCGACTTGCCCGGCACATTGTCGGCCTTGAAGTCCCTGGAGCCAATGATCAGCGCATCAGGCCGCTGGATCAGCGCCTGGGCCACCTTCATTAGGTCTTCGGCCGTGTGCTGGCCGTCGGAATCCGCCGTCACCACGCCGGGCGCATCAGGGTATTGCGCCTGGATATGGCGCATGCCATGCTTGAGGGCATGGCCCTTGCCGCCATTGACAGGGTAGCCGATCACCTCGCAGCCAGGCCGCGTGGTCAGATCCTGGAAAAGCTGGGCATACTCCGGCCCCGAGCCATCATCCACCAGCAGGATGCGGCCAAAGCCCTTGGCCACCAGGTCGTCAATATACTCCGTCAGCAGATGATCCGGGTGCAGGGAGGGGATCAGGACGACCATGTCCAAAGCTTTTGTCACGGCGTTTATGTCCTTGCTTTCATCAGTCATTGTCCAGATAATCGCTCACCAGCGGCCTTAAGTCCTTGCCCATGAAGGCATTGAGGGCTTCTTCAAACATCGCGCGGCTGACCAGCTGGTGACGGAATGAAGCCACATAGTGCTTGAGAAAGGCGTCCATGCGCCCGGTGTCCAGCTGGATGGCGGCCATCAGGCCGCTGGCCTTGCCATAGACCAGGCCCACATAGTCCTGCAGGCTTTGGAAGGCCCATATCGGGCTGCCGGCCCGCAGGCCGGGGGGATAGCTTGCCTGCATCGGCAGCTCCACACGCAGGCGCATCAGATCCTGGTAGGCGGTCTGCCCGTAGGTCTGGCGCACATAGGATAGCACCGCCCAGTCGCACAGTGCCTCATCCAGCCAGGGCTCTCTGGCCTGATCGGAGCCCACCTGAGCGAAGAACCATTGATGGGCCAGCTCGTGCACCACCAGCAGCTCCAGCTCGTCGAGCCTGTCCTGCTTGAGGTAGGCCTCTGAGATCAGGATCAGGCCCGTGTGCTCCATACCGGCCAGGGGAAAGGCCGTCTGCGTCAGGCTGAGCGTGGGCCAGGGATAGAGGCCATAGCGCTCACTAAGGAAGTCAAAGCCCTTGCGCATGAGTCTGAGCAAAAGCTCGGCATCTTTGCCTTGGCGCGCCTGGGCGATCAGCCTTGTACCGCCCGCCTGTGCCTCCTGCCTGACGAAGCCCTGGGTGAGCACCAGCGCGTAGTCCCGCAGGGCCAGCGCCGGCTTGTCCAGCGGCGCGGAGCTGAGGGCCTGCCAGCCCTCCGGCAGGCTGAGGCTGACCTGATAATTGGCCGCCTCGCTGACAAAGGGATCGCCGATGTGCCAGCTGGGGTCGGTCCGCCAGGCGCCGGCATCGCGCACGGCCAGCACGGGCAGCAGATTGCCAAGTGTCCAGACCCCCTGATCAATGCCCAGTCGCCCTGGGCTCTCCGGCAGCTTGACCACGCAGCGCAGCCGCAGCTCGCCCTCGTCACCGGGCGCAAGGGACGGGATGCTGATGCTCAGCATCGTGTGCGCCTCATCCAGGAAGCGGTGGCTGACCGCCTGATCCCGCCAGTAGACATCGTGAAGCGTCAGACCACCTGGGCTGAAACCGTCAGGGTAATACAGTTCGCGCAGCGCGTCGTGGGCATAGGGGCTGGCGACCATGGTCTCATAGGCGCCGGCCCAGGTGCGCAGCAGCAGGTCTTCATAGGGCTGGCTGTCGCGGTTGCTCAGGCTCAGCCGCAGGCTGAGGGACAGCTCGCGCGTCTGCGGGTGTATCAATAGCTCATACTGGTAGCTGTCCAGCCCATCAGCCGCCTGACGCAGTGCCTCATCCGGCTGCCAGCCGGATCCCTCGCCCTGCTGTGCGCAGCCGCCCAGCAGAAGGGCAGATAGCAGGAAAAGCAAGATGACTTGAGGCCACCTGCGCCTGCGAAAAACCCTTGCCAGTATACCCGTTTCCAGCTCGCCTTGCCAGCCTTTCCCTGCGTGTTGGTGCTGCCTTGAGCACGCCCACATCATAGCGCGAAAGCGGCAAAAAGTAAAACCTGCGGGGCACTTGTTACAAGCGGCTTGAGGGCCTGCCTCAGGCCTCCTGCTCAGGCTCGCTGGCCGCCTCGTAGCGCATATAGCTGTTGAGCAGCTGCTTGACGATCATGGCGATATGCCTGGGGGCCTCCTGCTTGCCATTGTCCAGCCAGTATTTGAGCATACCGGCAAAGCCATAGCTGATAAAGACAAAGGAGTAGGCGCGCATTTCCTCATCAGCGCCAAAGAGCCTGTTCCAGGCATCCTCGTTGATGGGCCGGGTACGCTCAAACACCGCTGCCAGGAAGGAGGCGCTGTCGGTGCGCAGCAGGGCCTCGCAGGCCTCGATGTGCTGGGCCAGGTACTCAAAGATGGCGCTGATCACCCGCTCCAGGCCATCCTCGTCCTGGACGGGGGAGGGCTCCGCCACGATGGCTGCGATATCGCTGACAACGCTGTTCTCCACCGACTGATAGAGGTCAAAGATGTCGTTGAAGTGCAGGTAAAAGGTGCCTCGGCTGATATCAGCCAGCTCGGCCAGTTCACGCACGCTGATCTGCTGCAGGCTGCGGGTCTGCAGCTGGCGTACCAGCATGTTCTGAAGGGCCTGGCGGGTGCGCAGGGTGCGGCGGTCAATGGCGGGGTTGGTCATGCTTCCTCCTTTATACATCGCGCGAGATCTGTTCATAAATGCACACTCAGATGCAATTTGGCAATTGAAATGGCGGCCGAAGGTATTATACTGTACATGTGGCTTAATATCAACAGCTGTTAATATAGCTTCACAGGAAGGACACTATGCCAGACAACACACAACATGAAGGAAAGCTCAGCCGGCGCTACAGCCGCAATGTCATCAAGCAGCGCAAGATTATCCTGATCCTCTCGCTGCTGCTGTGCCTTGTCAGCGTTTACGGCATGATGCAGGTGGGCACCAACTACGACATGGCCTCCTATCTGCCCAAGGACGCGCCCAGCACCAAAGCGCTGCGGCAGCTGGGCAGTGGCATCCCCAACCTGCAGGTCTACCTGCCCGGCGTAAGCCCCGAGGAGGCCTCAAAAGCCAAGGCGCAGCTGCAGGCCATAGAGCATGTGGAAGAGGTGCTGTGGCTTGACGACATGGTCGATCTGCGCGCCACGCCCTTTGAGATGGTGCCGCTGACCGCGCGTGAGTCTTTCTATCAGGAGGGCGGGGCGCTTTACCAGCTGACGCTGAGCATCGCCAATGTGGCGCCCGCCTACAGACAGATGCAGGAGCAATTCCCAAATGCCATCTTCAAGGGGGACGCCGCTAACCAGGCCATGGTGCAGATGGTCAGCATGGGGGAGATCGCCTCCATCATGTACTATGCGCTGCCGCTTGTGCTGCTGATACTGCTGCTGTTTACCAACCATTGGTTTGAGCCGGTGCTCTTCCTGGCGGCCATCGGGGTGGCGATATTACTCAACGAGGGCAGCAATGTCGTCATCGGCGAGATATCCTATGTGACCAGGGCCTGCTCTGCCGTATTGCAGCTGGCGGTGTCCATCGACTACGCCGTCTTCCTGCTGCATCGCTTTGGCGACTACCGCGAAGAGGGCATGGACGCCAAGTCTGCCATGATACTTGCGATGCAAAAGTCCGCCTCCTCCATCGCAGCCAGCGCCATGACCACAGTGTTTGGCTTCCTGGCGCTGCTGGCGATGAACTTTGGCATGGGCGCCGACATGGGCCTGGTGCTGGCAAAAGGCGTGCTGCTGAGCTATCTGAGCGTCATGATCGTGCTGCCGACGCTGGCCATCGCCTGTCAGAAGGCCATTGACAAGACCGCCCACAGGCGTCTGGTGCCTCGCTTTGTGCGCACCGGCCGCCTGGTGATACGCTATGGCGCGCTGTTGGCCATCGTGCTGATATTGCTGCTGCCGGCCAGCTACCTGGGCCAGGAGCGCAATGACTTTGTCTACGGCAGCTCCGGCAACCATGCGGAAGGCTCGGAGGTCAAGGCACAGGCGGCCGAGATCGAGCGCCTGTTTGGCCGCAGCCAGGTGATGATGCTGATGGTGCCGGAGGGCCAGCGCGCCAAAGAGGCCGCGCTCTCAGACGCCCTGGCGGCAGAGCCCTTCACCCGCAGCCTGACCTCCTACGCGCACACCGTGGGGGTGCAGATCCCAGCCCAGGTGCTGCCAAGCCAGGTCACAAGCCAGCTAAGCGACAAGGGATATGAGCGCATCATACTCTACGCCGACAGCCCGGAGGAAGGGCCGGAAGCCTTTGACATCGTGCTGCGCGTGCGTGCGCTGGCCGCCGGCTACTATGGTGAGGACTATTACCTCATCGGCGAGAATGTGGTCAACTATGATCTGATGCATACGATCACCGGCGACAATCTGAAGGTGCTGCTGCTGGGTGTGGGCGCCATCGGACTGATACTGCTGATCACCTTCCGCTCGCTGTCCATACCGCTGATATTGCTGATAATCATCGAGGGCTCCATCTGGCTGAACATGGCGGTGCCCTATTTCCTGGGCAGCACCATGAACTATATCGGCTACCAGATCGTCAGCTCAGTGCAGTTGGGCGCCACGGTGGACTATGGCATACTGCTTAGCCAGCGCTACCTGGAAGGCAGGAAGACCTTGCCGCCCAAGGAGGCGGCGGCCTGGGCGCTGTCCATCTCCACCGGTTCCATCCTGCCGCCGATGCTGATCCTCACCCTGGCGGGCTATGTGGTCGCCATCGTGGTGCGCTCCAACGGCGTCATCAGCCAAATGGGTGAGATACTGGGCCGCGGCGCCGCGGTATCGGGTATCATGGTGCTGCTGGTGCTGCCCCATGTGCTGCGCTGGTGCGATAAATTGATCATGAAAACAACCC
>CAKTTM010000041.1 GCA_934615145.1 uncultured Clostridia bacterium
GGACGCCTATATTCCCTTAGTGATGGAGATGCGCGACCCTCATACTTGGGCGATTGTTGGATACACTTGCGTGGACATCCTCTACAGTGAGCTGGACAGAGTGTTTTCGGGTGAGGGAATGAGCCGGAGCACAAATGTGTTGCTTATCAATGATGATAGAATCGTGTATGACTCCAATGTCCCACCAGCTGAAGCTGGCAGGACGCAGAGCGCGGCCGGCAACGTAGTTTTGGCGCTGCTCAATGACCAACAGGAACTAAGTGGAGAGCATTCCTTGAAGATAGGTGATCACAAGGCTGCGATTAGCGTTCGTCTTGCGGAGAATCGCTTCGAAGGGTGGCGCGTTATTGTCTATTCGATTGGCAATAACAACCTTGCTCAGATATGGTCGCGTACAGGACAGTTCCTGGCTGCGGCTGCTGTATTGCTTGCAATATCTGCGCTCCTTGGCAGAAAGCTGTTTGGTGGATTTATCACTCAGGTCGACCGACTTCGCTCAACGATGTCTGACGCCATTGGTGGACAGATATACCGCATTGAAACGCCAAGCAACATCGTGGAAATGCAGATTCTCTATGAGAGCTACAACAGCATGGCTGACCGCATTGTCGACAGCGTAAAGAGACAATATGAGTTGGAGCTGATGCACAGGAGAAGTGAGATGGACATGTTGCTTCTGCAGATTAATCCGCACTTCCTCTACAATACGCTGAATTTAATTTATTCTATCGGCCAGGTTCATGGCATCAAAGAAATCGAACGTATCAGCCTCTGTCTTTCGGGGATGTTAAGATATTCGCTCATGTCAGCAGATCTCGTTTTGTTGGAGGAAGAGCTCAAACAGGTTGGAGCATATATTACCATTCAGCAAGCAAGGTTTCTCAACAGCGTATTTTATGAGTGTATCGTTCCGCCTGAGTTGAGGCGTTGTCGGGTGATAAAGTTTATTCTGCAGCCTATCATTGAGAACTCTTTCAAGCACGCACTGGAGCATAAGCGAGGTAGCCGCCGAATCAAAGTGCAAGCCGAGAGACGGGCCGAACAACTTCTGATTAGTGTTGGCGATAATGGCAGTGGTATACCAGCTGCGCAGCTGACTGCCTTGAGGAATCAGTTGAGCAGGTTTACTCAAGAACTTGCGCAAGAAAAATCAGATAACTCAGAGCAGGTAGATGTTGGCATTGGTTTGTGTAATGTACATAAGCGCTTGCTCTATACATATGGTGAAGGTTCAGGTGTCTTCATTGATAGCGTTGAAGGTATTGGCACCACTGTGACACTTCGCCTCCCCATACAGATGCAGACTGAGCCACAGCATAGCGAGGCCGGGAGGTGATGATCTGCGTATTCTAATTGCCGAGGATGAGCTGTACTCCCGCAAGGCTCTAGTGAATATAATTCTTCAATATGATCCAAGCATCCTTATTGATGAAGCATCTGAAGGCGATGAGGCCTTTCTATTGCTTAGCGACTTTCGGTATGATCTGCTGTTGACAGACATACGAATGCCAGGCATGAATGGCCTCAAGCTGGGTGCATATGCGCTTGACAATGACAGAGCAGATAGTGTTGTCATACTGACGGGATATGCCGACTTTGGCTTCGCTCTGGAAGCGCTGCGAATAGGCGTGACAGACTATCTGCTTAAGCCCGTAGATGCGGAATCGCTGTATCATATTCTGGATACTATAGAAGACTCAGCTGCTCCCAAGTATGAGGATGAGTTGGTCGATCGTCTGGTAACCCTTATTCGGCATAGTCTGGACAGAAAGATTCGTATCGCAGATCTATGCAGGGAACACCTGTTCTTGCACCCAGCCTATGTGAGTAGATACTACAAGCAAGTGACTGGGGAAACCATCATTGCGACGATTCAGCGGCTGAGAATGGAGCGAGGTATGCAGCTTCTCAAGAACAGTCAACTCACTATCTCAGAAGTGGCTGCTCGCTGTGGATATGGTGAAGCATCCGCCTTCTCGCAGCTTTTCAAGCGGCGTTACGGCATGACGCCAAAGGAGCTCCGGCAAGAGCGGTAGACCTGGGTAGCTCCAGCGCAATGAACGCGAATCCCTGGACACCGCAGCAGTTGGGTGGGGCATTGAGCGGATACTCAAGCCTTTTTAGCCTTTTCCCCGCCCCAATTTCCCTCGCCTCATGCTATAATGCTGACAACAACAAAAGGAGGGTCATCTCATGCCCATGAAGGTCGCCGTCATCGGCTGCGGTACCATTGCCAACGCCGCGCACATCCCCAGCTATATGAAGAACAAGGACGTGGAGATCAAGTACTTCTGCGATATCATCCCCGAGCGCGCCCAGAAGGCTGTTAAGGAATACGGCTGCGGCCAGGCGATCACGGATTATCGCGATATCTTAAAGGATCCGGACGTAGAGGCGGTCTCCGTCTGCGTGCCCAATGACCGCCACGCGCCCATCAGCATCGACTGCCTGAAGGCAGGCAAGCATGTGCTGTGCGAGAAGCCGGCTGCGCGCACCTACGCCGAGGCGCTGAAGATGCAGCAGGCCCAGCACGAGACCGGCAAGGTGCTAAACATCGGCGTGGTCAACCGCTTCAACGACGCGGTAAACCGCATCAAGAAGCTGATCGATGACGGCGCCCTGGGCGAGGTCTACCATGTCTATGTCTCCTTCCGCGCGCACCGCTCGATCCCGGGCCTGGGCGGCGACTTCACCACCAAGGCGGTGGCCGGCGGCGGCGCCCTGATCGACTGGGGCGTGCACTATCTGGACATCGTGATGTACTGCACCGGCGACCCCAAGCCCGCGACCGTGTCGGGCGAGACCTTCTGCAAGCTGGGCCGCGACATCGAGGGATATACCTGCGTCAACATGTGGGCGGGCCCCCGCACGCCGGGCGGCACCTATGATGTGGACGACTCGGTGACGGCGCTGGTCAGGACGGAGGGCCCCGTCATCACCGTGCACGGCGCCTGGGCGCAGAACATCGGCGAGGCCGAGCAGTATATCGACTTCATCGGCGACAAGGCCGGCATCCGCCTGCAGTACGGCAAGGGCTTTACCATCTATGGCGCCCAGGACGGCGCACTGCTGACCACCAAGCCGGACTTCACCACCAAGGACATGTTCCAGACCGAGATCGACGCCTTTGTGGACTGCATCAAGACCGGCAAAAAGCTGCCCAGCCACATCGACAATGTGATCATCACCGCGCAGATGATGCAGGCCATCTACGACAGCGCCGACAGCCACCGCGAGGTGGTGCTGTGAGCAAGACGCTGCTGATCAAGGGCGCTGAGATCTTTGACGGCGTCAAGGAGAAGCCCTATGTGGCCGACATCCTGGTGGAAAATGGCAAGATCAAGAACATCGCCAAGGCCATCAAGGCCAAGGCCGATGAGGTGATTGACGCCCAGGGCCTCTACGCTTTTCCCGGCTTCATCGACGCGCACAGCCACCTGGGCATGGACGGCTACGGCATCGGCTACGAGGGCACCGACTACAACGAGATCAACGACCAGATCACGCCCCACCTGCGGGCGATCGATGGTTTCAAGCCCATGCAGCCCACCCTGCTGCAGGCGGCGCAGGCGGGCGTGACCACGGTGTCCACCGGGCCCGGCAGCGCCAATGTGATCGGCGGTACTTTTGTGGCGGTCAAGACACTGGGCCACCGCGCTGACGACATGATCCTCAAAAACGATGTGGCCATGAAGTGCGCCTTTGGCGAGAACCCCAAGCGCGTCTACCGTGACAAGGGCATCTCCAGCCGCATGACCACCGCCGCCAAATTGCGAGAGGCCCTCTTCAAGGCGCGCGAGTATTTGGCGAAAAAGGAGGCGGCGGGCGATGACCCCAGCAAGCAGCCACCCTTTGACATCAAGCTGGAGGCGCTGATACCGGTCATCCGGGGCGAGATGCCCCTTAAGGCCCACGCCCACGCCACGGAGGATCTGTTCACAGCGCTGCGGGTGGCCAAGGAATTCAATGTCAAGCTGACACTGGAGCATGTGACCGAGGGCCACCTGATCGCGGACGACCTCGCCCGGGAAAATGTGCCGCTGGCCGTGGGCCCCTCACTGACCCACGCCACCAAGTTTGAGCTGCGCAACAAGAGCTGGTCGACCCCCGGCGTGTTGGCCAAGGCCGGCTGCCAGGTGAGCATCATCACCGATGCGCCGGTCATCCCCCAGCAGTACCTGGCGCTCTGCGCCGGGATGGCCTGGCAGGCCGGCATGGACAGGTTCCAGGCGCTGCAGGCCATCACCATCAACCCCGCCCGCCACATCGGCGTGGCAGACCGTGTGGGCAGCCTGGAAAAGGGCAAGGACGCCGACATCGTGCTGACCGATGGCTGCCCCTTTGAGGTGAGCACCAAGGTGGTCAAGGTCTTGATCGACGGCCAATTGGTGCCCCCGGCGGAGGTCAAGGCGTGAGCCGCCGGCAGATACTCTGCTACGGCGACAGCAACACCTGGGGCTACGACGCCGCAGGCGGAGGCCGCTATGACAGCGACACCCGCTGGACGATGCAATTGCAACAGATGCTGGGCCAGGGCTACCTGATACAGGAGGCCGGGCTCAGCGGCCGGACGACGGTGTTTGAAGATCCGCTCAATGAAGGCCTCAGCGGCTACGCCAGCCTGCTGCCCACCCTGATGACGCACGCGCCCATCGACCTGATGCTGCTGATGCTGGGCACCAACGACTGCAAGGAGCGCTTCAGCGCCAACGCGCGCAACATCACAGACGGCCTGCTGCGCCTGGTCAACAAGGCCAAACAGACCGCCTGCTGGCGGGGGCAGCCCAACATCCTGATCCTGGCGCCCATCATGATCGATGAAAGGATCTACCAAAGCCCCACAAATGGCCCCGGCATGGGCGCGGGCTGTGTGGAAAAGTCCCGCCAGCTGCCGGCGCTCTACCAGCAGCTGGCCCGCGAGCAGGGCTGCCACTACTTGGACTGCAATGACTATGTCAAGGCGGCCGACCACGACTTCATGCACTTTGACCATGACAGCAACCTGCGCTTCGCGCAGGCGCTGGCAGGGCTGATACCCACCATCGTTTAAACAGAGATGAGATGAAGATGGCCCCGTGCGATCCGCGCGGGGCTTTTGCGGCTCCTTCTGGAAGCTCACAGAGCATGATAAATCCTTGACAGTAGTGTACTTTTCCCTTATTATCTTGACAATACCCAAAGCCTATACATATTGTCAAAAATACGCCTGCCTGAGGAGGACGCTATGAGAAGGATATTGGCCCTTGCCTTGACGCTCTGCCTGTGCCTGCTGCCCGCCATCAGCCTGGGGGAGACCAGCGCCATGCGGGTATCGGACGGCCGCCTGGTGGAATATACGGGGGCCACTGGCGCCTTGAGCATCCCCGCCGAGCTGGCGGGGGAACCGCTGCGCGCCATCGGCCAGGGCTTGTTTTACATCAACCCCAACATCACGGCCGCCAACTTGGCGGAGGGCATCCAGCTGATCGAGAGCAACGCCTTTTATACCTGTGAGCAGCTGACAGAGGTCAGCCTGCCGGACAGCTTACAGGTAATAGACGACAGCGCCTTCTTTGGCAGCGGCAAGCTGCAAAGCATCACTATCCCGGCCGGGGTCGCCATGATAGGCAACGGCGCCTTTGGCTTTTGCGAAGGCCTGCAGACGGTCACCTTCACCGGCGCGCCGCCTGTCTGGATGGGGGAGAAGGTCTTTGAAAAGGTCAGCGCCAGCTTCATCGTGCCCGCTGATTACGAGGCCGCCTATGAGGCGCTGCTGGGCCTGGACTGCCAGCCCGGCCCCAATGCCATCGTGGTGGACCGCACAGCGGCGCAGCATGATCTCACCGTCGAAAACGGTGTCCTGACCAAGTACACAGGCCAGAGCATTGTGCCCGCGCTGCCCGCAAGCCTTGGGGGCCAGGCCATCACGGCCATTGGCCCAAAGGCCTTCCACATACAGCCGCTGCTGCGCCTGGTCAACCTGCCAGAGGGCATCCAGCAGATAGAGGACGGCGCTTTCAGCTTCAGTGGCCTGCGCCTGGCGCAGTTGCCCCAGAGCCTGAGCGTCATTGGCGCGGATGCCTTCCGGGGCACGGGCCTTAAGCAGATCGAGCTGCCGGCCGGTCTAGGCAGCATTGGCGACAGGGCCTTTGCCTACACCCAACTCAAAGAGATCAGCCTGCCTGCCGGCGTCACCAGCATCCCCCAGAGCGCCTTTGAGGGCTGCATCTGGCTGGCCGACGCCTATCTAAGCCCGGCCACCGCACTCATCGGCGCCAAGGCCTTCAGCGGCGCCAGCGCGCTTAACTACCTGGTGCTGCCGGTGACCAGCCTGCCCCAGATAGCGCCTGATGCCTTCAGCGGCTGCCCGCTGGGGGATGTGGACCTGGCGCCGGAGGCCACCAAGGCCGATGCCCAGGCCGCGCTTGATTTCTTTGAGGGGCTGGGCATCAACGCCAGCGTCTGGCGGGCCGACCCGCCCGGCATGCCGCCCTACCCGGCCAAGACACCCTTTACCTTTGACGAGGCCACGGGGCTTGTCACCAGCTACAGTGGTGAGCTGGAGGCACTGACCGCCTACTGGAACTTCTGGAAGGCGGACAACAGCGCCACGGTGGCCCTGACGGGCCTGGCAGACGGCGTCTTTGAGGGCGCCAGCCTCAAGCGCTTTGTGGTGCCGCGCTCCAATGCCTTCACCACCATCGGCGCGCGCGCCTTCAAGAACAGCCAGCTGGAGGAGATCGACCTGTTCGACTCGGTGACCAGCATCGGCGCAGAGGCCTTCAGCGGCGCGCCGCTGAAAAAACTGGTGCTGCCCGCCGATGTGCAGCTGTCTGGTGACATCGGCGTGGTGCCGGAAAAGATACAGGTGCGCGCCGAGGCCAGCGAGGGGCAGATCAGCGCCCTGCGCCAGGCGCTCGATTACCCCTGGTACATGGCGCTGCGCCGCGTGGGCGAGCCCGATCCCTTCCGCTATCTGCCGGAGGATATAAGCCCCAATGCCGAAAGCGACTTTGAGTTTGACCCCGCCACCGGCACGCTGCGCAAGTATGTGGGCAGCGCCGCCGATGTCATCGTGCCGCCGCAGATCGGCGGCGTGGATGTGCAGGCGATCGGCGAGTTGGCCTTCTCAGACGCCAGCGTCGTCAATATCCTGGCCGACGCCGCGGGCAACACGAGGCTGAAAAGCATCGTGCTGCCGCATACTGTGCGCCAGATCGGCGCCAGCGCCTTCCTGGGCAGCAAGCAGCTAAGCCGCTTTGAGAGCTATGGCCCGGTGGACAGGCTGGGCATCCGTGCCTTTGAGGACTGCGCGGCGCTGGAGACGGTCATCTTTCACAACGGTGTCCGCGAGATCGACATGTATGCCTTCAACCTCTGCGCGGCGCTGACCCAGCTGCAGCTGGGCGAGGGCCTGAGCATACTGGGCGAGGGGGCGCTGACGGGCTGTGCCAAGCTGCAGACCCTGCGCCTGCCGGCCAGCCTCAGCCGCATCGACAACGGCGCCATGCTGGGCGCCGATGCGCTGGAGAGTCTCTGCCTGGGCAGCGCCGACCCCGCCGTCTTTGCCGGCAGCAGCTATCCCTTCCCCAAGGATGCCAAGGCGCTGCGCATCCACCTGCCAGAGGGCAGCAGCGATGAGCAGCTGGCCGCCTTTAACAAGGCGCTCAACAGCAGCATGATGGCAGAGGTCAACCTGGCCCAGATCGGCGGCTGCCCGCAGTAAGCATAGTCTATCTTGAAAATGCCCCCATCAGCGTCGATAAGCTGACCCAGCTCTACCTCAGCGTGGGCTGGACGGGCTATACCGATCATCCAGACAAAATGGCCCGCCTGCTGCCGGGCAGCCTGTGGCACATGAGCGCCTGGCAGTTTGACAGGCTGCTGGGGCTCATCCGCGCGGTGGGGGGACGACTGTTCGGTGCTCTACATACAGGACATTTTAGTCAGCCCCGAGCACCAGCGCCAGGGCATCGGCCGCGCGCTGCTGCAGCGGGCCCTGGCGCGCTTTGACCATGTGCGCCAGGTGCTGCTGCTGACCGACGACGGCTTTCAGACCAAGGCCTTTTACGAGGCGATGGGCATGCAGGATGTGTCGAGCCTGGGGGCCAGGGCGTACATGGCCTTTCGCGCCGACAATTGAGGCCCGAAAGCGCTTGTTTTTCTTGACTTTGGCATAGCCATACATTATCATGAAGCCATCAGAGCAAGGAGGTTACCACATGAAGTTCTACCACTGTGAGCATTGCGGCAACATCGTCGCCTACGCGGTCAATTCGGGTGTCCCGATCGTCTGCTGCGGCGAGAAGATGAAGGAGCTGGTTCCCGGCACTGTCGACGCGTCCAAGGAAAAGCATGTCCCGGCCGTCGAGCAAAACGGTAACATCGTCACCGTCAAGGTTGGTTCCATCGCGCATCCCATGGTGACAGAACACTACATCGGCTGGGTGGCGCTGGAGACCAAGATGGGCAATCAGCGCAAGGAGCTGGATCACACCGGCGCACCGGAAGCCCAGTTTGCCCTACTGGAGGGCGATGAAGTGGTCGCCTGCTACGCCTGGTGCAATCTGCATGGCCTTTGGAAGGCCTGACACAAACAAACATTAAGGAGTATCACGGATGAAGAAGTACGTATGCGATGTCTGCGGCTGGATCTATGACGAGGCAGAGGGCGATCCGGATAACGGCTATGCCGCCGGCACCAAGTGGGAAGACCTGCCCGATGATTTCGAGTGCCCGCTCTGCGGCGCTGACAAGGACAGCTTCAGCCTGGTCGAGGAGTAAGCTCCCCGCCTGAGCCAAGTCTCAGCCACCCCTGCCTGTCAAGGTGGGGGTGGTTTTTTGCTATGATATCAGCGGCCAAAGGGGTATACTCCCTAACAGCGACTATATTTGAGGAGGCATCGACATGATCACAGCCAATCCCAAGCGTTATCAGACCATGCAGTACAAGCGGGTGGGCCGCTCGGGGCTCAAGCTGCCCGTGGTCTCACTGGGCCTGTGGCACAACTTTGGCGGCCGCACGCTCTACGATACCGCGCGCGAGATGGTGCTGGGCGCCTTTGACCTGGGCATCACCCATTTTGACCTGGCCAACAACTACGGCCCGCCGCCCGGCAGCGCGGAGGAGAACTTTGGCCGCATCCTGCACAACGACCTCAAGCACTACCGCGATGAGATGATCATCTCCACCAAGTCAGGCTACTACATGTGGGAAGGCCCCTATGGCGAGTGGGGCAGCCGCAAGCAGATGCTCTCCAGCCTTGATCAGAGCCTCAAGCGCATGGGGCTTGACTATGTGGACATCTTCTACCACCACCGCCCGGACCCTGACACCCCCATTGAGGAGAGCATGGGCGCCCTGGCGCATGCGGTCAAGAGCGGCAAGGCACTCTACGCCGGCATCTCCAACTACAATGCCCAGCAGGCGCAGGAGGCCATCCATGTGCTCAAAGACATGGGCATCCACATGCTGATCCATCAGCCGCGCTACAACATATTCGACCGCAGGCCGGAGGAGGGGCTCTACCCCTTGCTGGAGCGCGAGGGCGTGGGCGCCATCCCCTTTAGCCCGCTGGAGCAGGGCATCCTGACCGACCGCTACCTAAACGGCATCCCGCAGGATTCCAGAGCGGCCGGCGGCAGCCAGTTCCTAAAGCCCGACAAACTGACCGATGAGGTCATCGGCAAGGTGCGCGCGCTCAACGACATCGCCGCCGCCCGCGGCCAGACCCTGGCGCAGATGGCGCTGAGCTGGCTGCACAAGAGCCCGGTGACCAGCTCCGTCATCATCGGCGCCAGCCGGCTTAGCCAGATCGAGGACGCCGTGCAGGCGCAGAACAACCTGAACTTCAGCAGCGATGAGCTCAAGGCCATCGACAGGATCGCCCTTGGCTGAGCCCCTGCGCATCCACCTGTGCGCCATCAACTCACAGTATGTGCATGCCTCCTCAGCACCCTGGTGCCTGTTAAAGGGCCTGAGCGATCACGCCAGCGCCCCCTACAGCGCCCAGGTGTTGGAGGGCACCATCAATGAGGCCCAGGATGTGCTGACCGCGCGCTTTGCGCAGGGCAGCCCGGACATCCTGGGCCTGAGCTGCTATATCTGGAATATCGAGCTGATCCACGCCCTGCTGCCAGCGCTGCGCGCCCTGCTGCCTAATACCTTCATCGTGCTGGGCGGGCCCGAGGTCAGCTATCAGGCAGAGGCCATGCTGGCCCGGCACCCGCAGGTGGACGCCATCATCGCCGGCGAGGGCGAGCTTCCCTTTGCCCGCCTGGTGGACGCCATCGCGGGGGGATTGCCGCTCGAAGGGCTGCCCGGTCTCTGCCTGCAGCGGGAGGGCGCGCCGCTGATTGCTGAGCCCTATGTGCACCCTCAGATGCCCAGCCCGCCCGATGGCGCCGATTACCTGGCCAGCCTGCGGGGCCGCATCGCCTATGTGGAGACCAGCCGCGGCTGCCCCTACCGCTGCGCCTTCTGCCTGTCCGGACAGGGGACAAAGCCCCGCTACCTGCCCCTTGAGCAGGCCAAGGCGCAGCTGATCATGCTGTCGGCCGCGGGCGCCCGCTGTATCAAGTTTGTTGATCGTACCTTCAATGTCCATCCGCAAAGAGCGCAGCAGATACTGGCCTTTTTGATTGAGCAGCATGGGCGGGACATACAGG
>CAKTTM010000042.1 GCA_934615145.1 uncultured Clostridia bacterium
GTTCCGGGTTGTCCACCTCGACATCGGCCAGCTGATATTCCCACAAGAGCTCAAGTTGATTCATGCTTCCTCCTTCAAGACATATCCTTCCGCGCCGTGAGCGGCAGCAGAAGCATATACCTCAACTTCATATTGTAAGGCATTCAGCTCGGTTTGTAAATACTCGCGCAGGGCCTCCACCATGCAGACCTCGGTCTGGAAGTGGCCGCCGTCAAAGATCACAAAGCCACTTTCGACAGCCGCCAGCGCGTTATGATGCCTTACCTCACCTGTCAGCAGCGCGTCAGCGCCAGCCCGCTTGGCTGCCAGCCAGCCATCGCAGTAGGCCCCGCCCGCGATGGCCAGGGTCTGTACCCTCGCCTGCCTGTCGCCAAAGATACGCACCGGGCCACCCAGAACCTCTGCCAATCTGCCCACGAGCGCCTGGCTGCTCTGGGCCTCTGCCACATCCCCCAGCACCAGGAAGGGATCGCCCTCCAAGGCGCGGGGCTGGCTTAGCCGCAGACGCTCTGCCAGAAGAAAACCTGCGGAGATCGGGCTCTGATCCAGATTGGTGTGCGCCGCGATCAGGCTCAGATCCGCCCGCAGCAGAGCGCTCAGCAGCCTGGCCTCATGGCTTTCAAAGTCGAGCGACTTCACCGCGCGAAACATCACCGGATGATGCGTGATCAGCAGGTCTGCTTTCAGGGTCCTGGCTTCCTCCACCACCGCCAGGCTGGCATCCAGTGCCACCAGCACCCGGCTGACGGGGCGCGATCTGTCGCCAATCAGAAAGCCGGCGTTGTCAAAGCCCTCCTGGGTCTCAAAGGGCGCAAGAGCGTCGATCAAGTCATAAATAGTCTGATTACTCGCCTGTCTCATGCCTGATCGCCTCCTCCAGCCATTGTTTGTGTTGTGGATCCGCATCTCTGGCGGCGGATAAGACATCCAGCCGCCATGTCAAATAGTCTGACACTTTGGCATCCGCGCTGCCCTTCAGGGCGTAGCCTAAATACCTCTCCCTGTCGCTGAGCGCCTGCTGGCCCGGTACCGCCTGCAGGATGGTGTACCAGCGTCCGGCCGCGGTGACCAGGTGCTCCGCCTCGATGCGGTAGCCGCTCTCACCTAGGGCCCCGCGCAGCAGTGCCGTCTGTGTCTGGGGGCTGAGCAGCAGCCTGGCCTCACCCAGGCGCCCAGCCTTTTTCAGCATCCTGCAGATGCTCTCGCCCCCCAGGCCCGTCACGATTACTGCCTGCACAGGCTGGGTGACCGCCTCAAAACCATCGGCGACCACGAAATCCGCCCTGTCATCAAACCCATGAAAGGCCAGGAGCTTCCTGGCCTTCTGCAGCGACGCCGCGCTGATATCGCTGACGATCATCCTCTCACAGATGCCTTGCCGCAACAGGTGCAGCGACAGTCTGCCGTGATCGGCGCCGATGTCTGCCGCCAGGCTGCAGCCCGGCACCAGGGACAGCACCTTGCTCAGCCTGGCATCCAGCTGCGGCAGGCGCGGGCGCGCCTGCGCCCTCAATCCAGAAAGTCCTTGAGCTTCTTGCTGCGGCTGGGGTGACGCAGCTTGCGCAGGGCCTTGGCCTCTATCTGCCTTATGCGCTCACGGGTGACATGGAACTCCTTGCCCACCTCTTCCAGCGTGCGCGGATTGCCATCGTCCAGGCCAAAGCGCAGCCTGAGCACCTTGGCCTCCCTGGGCGTCAGGGTATCCAGCACCTCCCAGAGCAGCTCCTTCATCAGCGCGTTGGAGGCGGCCTCCGCCGGCGCAGGCGCGTCCTCATCCTGTATGAAGTCGCCCAGGTGGCTGTCCTCCTCCTCGCCGATGGGGGTCTCCAGCGAAACAGGCTCCTGCGCGATCTTGATGATCTCGCGCACCTTGGCCTCGCTGATGCCCATCGCGCGGGCAATCTCTTCGGGTGTGGGCTCACGGCCATACTCCTGCAGTAGCTGGCGGGAGATGCGGATTAGCTTATTGATGGTCTCCACCATGTGGACGGGGATGCGGATGGTACGGGCCTGGTCGGCGATGGCGCGCGTGATGGCCTGCCTGATCCACCAGGTGGCATAGGTGGAGAACTTGTAGCCCTTGGTGTAGTCAAACTTTTCCACCGCCTTGATGAGCCCCAGGTTGCCCTCCTGTATCAGATCCAGGAAGAGCATGCCGCGGCCCACATAGCGCTTGGCGATGGAGACGACCAGCCTCAGATTGGCCTCGGCCAGCTCGCGCTTGGCGGACTCGTCACCGGCCTCCATGCGCTTGGCGATCGCCACTTCCTCGTCGGCGGTCAGCAGGGGGACCTTGCCGATCTCCTTTAAGTACATCCTGACAGGGTCATCTATATTGATCGCCTCGGGGATGGACAGGTCGATTTCCTCTTCCTCCGACTCCTCGGCGTTCTCATCCTTTTCTTTGGCAGCCTGGCTGTCCCTGGTCACCTGCACGCCCATGGTCTCCAGCGTCTCCAGAATCAGCTCAAACTGATCGGGATCCACCTCATCGCTGGCCAGAATGCTGAGTATCTCGCCATAGCTGATGGTGCCTTTGGCACGCGCGGCTTCGTAGAGCTCATTTAGCTTGGCGTCCAGCTGCTGCTTTTCTTTCAATCTCGTATCCAAGGTACTTACACGTCCTTCCCCTGTCCTTGCCAGGTTTCAAAGCGCTTCTTCTCGTTAATCAGGGCCATGATCTCCTGCGTGCGCATCCGCTTGCTGGCCTCATCCAGTTCGTTGATGCCTTGCCTGAGCGCGTGCATCCTCTGGTCCAGCCGCTTGATCCTGAGGGACCTCAGGCACTGCTCTGCCTCTGCCTGGGCGGTCTGATGGTCGGGCATGCTTTGACCGCTGAAGAGCTCACTGGCCAGCGACCGCAGCTGCGGATCATCGCACTCGCCCAGTATCTGGGCGGGCTTTTGCCCTTGCAGCAGCTGCTCTGCCAGCTCTGCCAGCGCCTGGGCTTCAAAGTCATCCAGTCTGATCATACCCTCTGGCAGCAGCCCGCTGGCCAGCAGCGTCACCAGCCTGCGCTCCGCAGCCAGATCCTCGTTGGCCAGGCGCGCTGCGCGCCTGGCGCCGGGGCTTGATCTGGGCTGTTGCGGCGGCGCCTTGCCACCTGCCCGCAGCGCGGTGACCAGCTGGTCTGAGAGCAGCGCCTTATCAAAGCCGGTGACTGCGGCCAGCCACTTTAGGTGGTTGTCCCGCTCGATGGGGCTGGCCACTTGGGTGAGCATCTCGCATGCCTTGATCGAATAGGCGGTCAATCCCTGCTGGCTGCTCATGTCATAGTCCTTCTGCAGCCGCTCCAGCCGGAAGGCCATGGCGCTCTGAGGCTGCACCGCGTCGAAGGCCTCTCTTCCCCGCTGGTGCAGCAGGTCATCCGGGTCCAGACCGTCTGGAAACCTCAGCACCCTGGCCGGTATCATCTCGCGCTCAAAGATATCAAGGGCCCTGAGCGCCGCGTTCTGCCCTGCCTCGTCGCCGTCATAGGCGATCCACACCTCGGGGGCAAACTTCTTCATCAGCCGCGCCTGTTCTGCCGTCAGCGCCGTCCCCAGCGTGGCCACGGCACCCGTGATGCCGTGCTGCGAGAGCGCCAGCACATCCATGTAGCCTTCCACCAGCAGGACGCGGCTCAAGTCCCGCTGCTTGCGCAGAAAATTGATGCCATAGACGCCCATGCGCTTGTTGAATACCGGTGTGTCCTGGGTGTTGAGATACTTGGGCTGGGCATCGCCCATCGCGCGGGCGCCAAAGCCCAGCGTGTTGCCGTACAGATCGATGATTGGGAACATGGCCCGATGGCGGAACACATCATAGCGGTTGTTCTCCCGCGCATGGATGAGGCCCGCGGTCTGCATCTCTTCCTGTGTGAAGCCTTTGGTCAGCAGGTGATCCATCAGGCTGGTCCACTCATCCCGGCTGGCGCCCAGGCCAAAGCGGCGTATCATCTGGTCGTCCAGCCCCCGTGCATACAGGTAATCCAGCATTGGCTTCCCGTAGGGCTCGTACAGCGTCTGATGATAGTATAGCGCTGCCTCGCGGTTGAGCTGGTAGAGCCTGTCGCGCTGGGAGCGCAGCTGCTCCTCCCTGGGGTCATACTCGGTGATGGGCGGCGGGATGTTGAACTGTTTGGCCAGATGCAGCAGGGCTTCCGGATAGCTCAGCCGCTCCATCTCCATGATGAACTGCACCACATTGCCGCCCGCCTTGCAGCCGAAACAGTGGTAAACATTGCCATCCTGGTTGACCGAAAATGAGGGGGTCTTCTCGTTGTGAAAGGGACAGAGTCCGGTATAGTTGCGTCCCTGGCGCTTGAGGGGAAGATAGGCGGAGACAACCTGCACAATATCTGC
The DNA here is from genome assembly GCA_934615145.1 of uncultured Clostridia bacterium. Taxonomy (GTDB): domain Bacteria; phylum Bacillota; class Clostridia; order Christensenellales; family Aristaeellaceae; genus UBA1038. The sequence continues at coordinate 4,344 of CAKTTM010000042.1, forward strand.
GCGCGCGTACACATCGTCCACCCAGGCGGTGGGGAGCCTGCCTGCCATCCGTTTCACCTCTTTAGTTTCTTTCGGCACGCCCGCGTTTTTTCCTGCTTTGGGGCCTATAGCACCGAAAAGCCGCCCGGCACATAGAGGCGATTGAAGCTGCGGGTGGCAAAGCGATCGGTCATGGAAGCCAGATAATCCAGCACCGCCCGCTGGGTGCCATCAAGGTAGCTCAGCTCCACAAATTCAAGAGGCATTTCTGTGGGCTTATTCATGAAATGATGGTAGAGGGTGGTCAGCACAAAGTCGCACTTCTCCTCCTCCTCGCGCCGCCAGCTATCCTGATAGACATGCTCAAAAAGGAAACGCCGCAGGCTGTCCGTGGCCTGCTGCACCGCAGTGCCCATCAATATCTCATCCTTGCCTTCGCTGTGGATGACCGTGTCATCGATCATGCGCTCAATGCGCTCGCCCTGGCCACGCCCTAGCACCGCCAGGGCGTCCGCCGGCAGCTCGTCCAGGCTGATGATGCCGCCGCGCAGCGCGTCATCGATGTCGTGGTTGATGTAGGCGATGCGGTCAGCCTTTGCAACAACTCTGCCCTCCAGGGTGGCCGCGCGCTGGCCGCCGGAGTGCTTGCCGATGCCGTCGCGCACCTCCCAGCACAGGTTCAACCCACCCTTGCCCTCCAGCACCTCGACCACGCGCAGGCTCTGCTGGCCATGGACAAAGCCGTCGCTGCTCAAGCGATTGAGCGTGCGCTCACCAATATGACCAAAGGGCGTGTGTCCCAGGTCGTGCCCCAGGGCGATGGCCTCCGTCAGGTCTTCATTGAGCCTCAGCGCCCGCGCGATGGAGCGCGCCACCTGCGCCACCTCCAGCGTATGGGTCAGTCGGCTGCGGTAGTGATCCCCCTCAGGTGACAAAAAGACCTGTGTCTTGAACTGCAGCCGCCGAAAAGCTTTAGAGTGCAGCAGCCTATCCCGGTCACGCTGAAAGTCGGTGCGCAGATGATCAGGCGATATGGGGCGCTCTCGCCCCTTGCTCAGCGCGCTTTTGGCAGCAAAAGGAGAGAGCCTGCTCAGCTCCTCCTGCTCCAGCCTCTCCCTGATGGTCATTGCCAGCCTCCACAGCGTCTTTCCACATCAAGCCATTACGCTATGAGAGCGCTATTCTCCTGCATCGCGTCTGCTTTGCAGCCATTGTCTTTCCTTTGGCGTCATGGGCGCGCTGTCCAATAGCTCGGGCCTTAGCCTGAGGGTGGTCAGCAGGGCCTGTTCTCGCCGCCAGGCGGCGATCTTGGCGTGGTCGCCGTTCAAGAGCACCTCGGGCACCTGATCCCCTTCAAAGTCCCGCGGCCGGGTGTATTGTGGGTACTCCAGCAGACCCTCTGTCGAAAAGCTCTCGTCCTGCGCGCTCATCTCACTGCCCAGCACGCCCGGCAGCAGGCGGGCCACGCAGTCGATCAGCACCATGGCCGGCAGCTCGCCGCCCGTCAGCACATAGTCGCCAATGGACAGCTCCATGTCGATATGCCGATCGATGACCCGTTCGTCAACACCTTCGTAGTGGCCGCAGAGCAGCAGCAGGGCACTCTCCTGCGCCAGCTGCCGCGCCAGCGCCTGGGTCAGCCGCTGGCCACGCGGGCTTAAGTAAATGCGCTTGCCTTCGTAGGGCTCTGGCGCCACCGCACGCATGGCATCCACAATGGGCTGTGCCATCATCAGCATCCCGGCGCCGCCGCCAAAGGGATAGTCGTCCGTGTTGCGATGCTTGCTGGCTGAGTAAGGGCGTATGTCCGTTATTCTGACATCCAGCAGCCCCTCCTGCCTGGCGCGCCCGATGATGCTGTGCTCAAGGGAGCTAAACATCTCCGGGAAGGTGGTGAGCACATCAATCCTCAATGACCGCCACCTCGTCAAACAGCGCGCTGTCGACCGTGATCAGCTTGTGCACCACATCCACGGTGGGTACCACCTTCTTGAGAGCCGGCAGCAGGATGCGGCCAGTCTTGGTCTTGATGACATAGACATCATTGGCGCCCGGCTGCAGCACCTGGGTCAGCAGCCCGATCTCCTGCCCTTGCATGTCAACCACCCTGCAGCCCACCAGGTCGCTGATAAAGTGACTGTCCGGCGGCAGGGGCACAGCCTGCGCGCGGCTGACGAACAGCGCCAGGCCGCGCTGACGCTCTGCCTGCTCCCGGCTGATGGCGCCATCCAATCGGGCATAGACCAGCCCGCCGCGCACGCTGATCTCTTCCAGGGGGACGGCGTGATAAGCCTCCCCCTGCTGCAGCCAGACGCCGTCCAGATCCAGAAAACGCTCCGGGTCGTCCGTCATCGGCCATATCTTCACCAGCCCCTGGATGCCCTGGGGCTTGACCACGGTACCTACCTGCAAATATTCACTGAGCATCATTAACCTCTCAGAGGAAAGCGCCGCTCTCTGGCGGCGCTTGTGATTACTGTATCTCCACGAAGACCGGCTTGCCGCCCCTTTGGGTAGCCGCCTTGACGACGCTGCGGATGGCCTTTGCGATCCTGCCCTGCTTGCCGATGATCTTGCCCATGTCATCGGGCGCGACACTCAGCTCCAGGATGATGGCCTCGGGCCCCTCGGTCTCCATCACCTGCACCTCGTCAGGGTTTTCAACCAGGGAGCGGGCCAGAAAGAGTACTAGGTCCTTCATCAGGGTCTCCTTTCGGGAGTCAGGCCTCGATAGCGCCAGTCTTCTTGAGCAGCACGCGCACGGTGTCGGTGGGCTGCGCGCCGTTCTTCATCCACTGCACGGCCTTTTCGTTGTCGATCTTGATGGTGGCCGGCTGGGTCATGGGATCATAGGTGCCGATTTCCTCGATGAAACGGCCATCACGGGGGGAGCGCTCGTCGGCGACGACGACACGGTAGAAGGGCTTCTTCTTCATGCCCATTCTCTTGAGACGGATCTTGACTGCCATGTGGTTTCCTCCTACATCGGTATAGAATCTATGGAAATCATAAAATGATTGTCCGCTTTACTAGAAGGGGTTCATCCGCATGCCGCGCATGCCCTTCTTGTTGCCCATCATCTGCTTCATCATCTTGCGCATCTGGTCAAACTGACGCATCAGCTGATTGACATCCTGCACGGTGACGCCTGCCCCTGCTGCGATCCGCTTTCTGCGGCTGGCGTTTAGGATGTCCGGGCGCGTGCGCTCCTTGAGCGTCATGCTGCGGATGATGGCCTCGGGCTTCTTCATGGCGTTGTCATCTATCTCAACGCCCTTGAGCTTGCTGCCAATGCCCGGCAGCATGCCCAACACATTCTGCAGCGGGCCCATTTTCTTCAGCTGCTGCATCTGTTCCAGGAAGTCGTCCAGGGTCATGTCCTGGGGCGCCTTTGCCCTGGCCTGCTTCTCGGCCTCCTCGGCGCTCATGGCCTCAGTGGCCTTCTCGATCAGCGTCAGCACATCGCCCATGCCCAGGATCCGAGAGGCCATGCGGTCGGGATGGAAGGGCTCAATGGCGTCCATCTTCTCACCCGTGCCGGCAAACTTGATGGGCTTGCCGGTCACCGCGCGCACTGACAGCGCGGCGCCACCCCTGGTGTCGCCGTCGAGCTTGGTGATGATGACGCCGTCGATGCTCAGCTTGTCGTTGAATGCGCTGGCCACATTGACCGCGTCCTGACCTGTCATGGCGTCCACCACCAGCAGTATCTCCTGCGGGCGCACAGCGGCCTTGATGCGGTCGAGCTCACCCATCAGCGCTTCGTCCACATGCAGGCGGCCGGCGGTATCCAATATCAGCACATCGTGGCCATAGTAGCGCGCGTGATCGACAGCCTGTTTGGAGGTCAACACCGGGTCCTGGGTGCCCTTTTCAAAGACGGGTACCTTGACCTTTTCCCCGACCACCTGCAACTGCCTGATGGCGGCCGGGCGATAGATATCGCAGGCGGCCAGCAGCGGCTTCTTGCCCTGCTTGGTGAGGAAACCGGCCAGCTTGCCGGCCATGGTGGTCTTGCCCGAGCCCTGCAGGCCGCAGAGCATATAGATCGTGGGCACCGCGGGCGACCAGGTCAGGCGGGCGTTGGCCCCGCCCATCAGCGCGGTCAGCTCTTCATTGACGATCTTGACCACCTGCTGGCCGGCGTTGAGTGAGGAGAGTATCTCCGTGCCCACGCAGCGCTCGGTGACCTTCTTGATAAGGTCTTTGACCACCACGTAGTTGACATCGGCTTCCAACAGCGCCATGCGCACCTCGCGCATCGCGTCCTTGATGTTCTGTTCGTTGAGCTTGCCCTTGCCGGTCAGCTTCTTAAAGGCTCGCTGCAGTTTGTCAGATAGTCCCTCAAAGGCCATGCTCAGGCTTCCTCCTGTGTCAAATAGTCGTCCAGCACGCTGAGCGCCTGCTGTAAATGGGCTTGGCTGTCCTTGGATTCCCCTGCCTTGATGATATGCGCCCGGCAGGCATTCATGCTGCGCTGCATCCTGTCAAAGCGGGCCATCAGGCCCAGTGAGTTCTCCAGCTGATCAAGCCTTTGGCCCGCGCGCAGCAGCGTGTCGCTGACGCACTGTCGCGTCACATCCAGCTGTACCGCCACCTCGGCCACTGACAGATCCTCATCGCAGTACAGCTGCAGCATCGCCCGCTGGCGATCGGTCAGCAGGGCGCCGTAGAAGGAGGTCAGCAGACCATACTCTACCTTGCGATCCAAACCCCTGCCCTGCACTGCCATTCATCCTCCTGTCAAGTCAATGTACTTGACAAGCACCTATTATACCGGCTCCGCGCCCTTTGTCAAGCAGTTTTGCTTGACATCCTCACAGCTCCAGTATTTCGGCGCCGGCGATCGCGGCCTCAATCAGCTCCTGCGCATTCTCTATCCTGGCCTCTGCCCGCTGGGCGCGCTCAGGCTTGGGGTGGGTAACAGGGTGCTGGGGTGTAAAGACAGTGCAGCAATCCTCATAGGGCAGGCTGGAGGCCTCATAGGTGCCGATGCGCTGCGCGTAGTCGATGATCTCTATCTTGTCAAAGCCGATCAGCGGCCTGAACACCGGGCGGCTGACCACCTCGTCCGTGCAGACCAGGGCATCCATGGTCTGGCTGGCCACCTGGCCGATGGACTCCCCTGTGATCAGCCCCTGGGCGCCCTCCTTGGCGGCGATCTGGTCAGCGATGCGCATCATGAAGCGGCGCATGATCAGCGTGGTAAAGTCCTCAGGGCACTGCTCATGGATGCGCATCTGGATATCGGTAAAGGGCACCACATAGACCCGCATGCCACCGCAGTAGCCAGACAGGATGCGCGCCAGCTCCAGCACCTTTTCCTTAGAGCGCTCGCCGGTGTACGGGAAGGAATAGTAGTGCACTGCCACCAGGCTGACGCCGCGCTTGGCGATCATGTAGCCGGCCACCGGGCTGTCGATACCGCCTGACAGCAGGAGCGCCGCCTTGCCATTGCTGCCCACCGGCATGCCGCCCACGCCCGGCAGCACCCGCACATAGAGATAGGCGTGATCGCGTATCTCCACATTCAGGCTGTGCTCGGGGTTCTTCACATCGACGCTGAGCCCGGGCACACGCTCCAGCACATAGCCGCCCATCTGGGCCGCGATCTGCGGCGAATCCAGCGGGTAACGCTTGTCAGAACGCCGGGCGTTGACCTTGAAGCTGCCGCTGAGCCCCTGCATCATCTCCGCCGCCTTGGCGCAGATGGCCTCAAAGTCATCCTTGTCCATCTCAACCGCAGGGCAGACGGAGTGCACGCCAAACACGCGCCGCACCGCCTCCATGCAGGCCGCGGTGTCCTCCATGCCGCTGACATAGATGCGGCTGTCGCTGAACATCACCTTGCCGCCAAAGGGCCTGGCAGCCGAGCGAATGCGGCTTATCAGCATCTTCGTAAAATAGGGGCGGTTGCCGCCCTTGAGGAACACTTCGCCGTAGCGAACCATGATCAGATCTCGCATATATCTATTGCTCCTTAACGTCTGCGGTAGGGCTTGAGCAGCGCATAGCTGTCGATCACAGCCTGCGCCGCGTAGTCGATGGCGTCCTGGGCCAGACCTGGGGCCAGGCTGAAGCGTATGGCGCACTGGGCCACGTCACTTTGCTTGCCCATGGCCTTGAGCACCTGGCTTAGCTTGGCGCCCCTGGACGAACAGGCGGCGCCGTTGCCCACATAGACCCCTTTGCCCTCCAGGGCATGCAGCATGGTCTCCGCCCTCACCGGCGGGAAAGACAGGTTGAGGATATGGTCGGCTGCCTGTTCGCTCTCCGGCGGCGGGCCGTTGACGATCAGCTGCGGGATGGCCGATGCC
>CAKTTM010000043.1 GCA_934615145.1 uncultured Clostridia bacterium
GCACATAGCCTGTGCCATCGACCAGTATCTCAAAGCGCAGCCCCTCATCCGCCTGGGCCGCGCCCTGCAGCAGGCGCTGCTGGGCCTGCGCCGGACTCAGCCCGCCCAGGGGCAGGCCGTCAATGCTCACCCCCTCGAAAAAGCTACCGCCCTCCAGCAGCGCGCGTTTGCGCGCAAAGGCCGCGTAGGGCTGATAGGCCAGCAAAGCGAAGACGCCGATCAGGCATATCAGCACCAGGCTGAGGATAAACAGCAGCGCGTAGCGGGCCTGCCCGTCGCGCCTCGGCTGGGGCAGATCCTGCGCCCAGGGCCCGCCCCTGGCGGCGGGCGGCGCAAAGACCGGGGGCTGGGGCCAGTTGTCCTGCGCCGGAGGGGCCGGGTAAATCTGGGGCTCATGACTTGGCGCGTGCTCCGACAGCGGCAGGGGCGCCAGCTCAGGATCCTCGGGATAGCGGGCATGGCCAGGCTGCTGAGGGACGGCTGTCCCCAGCTGCCTGGCGCCTGCCTCGCGCCGACGCTCGGCGCGCCTGCGCCGCTGCTGTGCCACTGCGCCACCCCTTCAAAACATGCTTCAGTATGGATTGTATTACCAGCCACAAAGCTTGTCAAGCAAGGCACAGCGCGGCAGTGCTCAGCTGATCTCGAACAGGGCCTCCGTCTCCACGGGGATATTGCCCGGCAGCACATTGACGCCAATGGCCGAGCGCGCGGGCGGGCTGAGCTCGGGCCCAAACAGATCGATCAGCAGCTGGCTGCCGCCGTTGGCCACCTGCGGCTGCTGGGTGAAGTCATCGGCGCTGGCCACAAAGGTCAGTATCTTGACCAGTGTCTTGACCTTGTTCAAGTCCCCTATCTCACGCTCCAGCACGGCCAGCACATTGAGCATACAGGCGCGCGCGAAGCTGGCGCCCTGCTCCACATCATAGTCCAGGCCCAGCTTGCCCCGCACCGGCTTATCGATGGCTGGGCCGCAGCCGGAGATATAGATCAGCCCCTGACCAAAGCGCTGGGCAGGGGTATACAGGCCGCCCTTCTCCGGCGGCTTGGGCAGCACGATGCCCTTGTCCTTCATGCGTTGATAGATGTCCATTCTCTGTCCTCCTTGCTGTGTGTTATGGCTTGCCGGCATCAGCCTCCGAGCCCAGCATGCTGCCCTCAGACCAGGCCAGTCTGCCCGCCACCAGCGTATGGGCGATGCCGCCAGGCGTCTGTCTGGGATTGGCAAAGCTGGGCCCCTCATGCAACTGCGCCGGATCGATCACCACGATATCGGCCAACAGGCCGGGCGCCAATCTGCCCCGATCAGTGAGCCTCAACTTCTGGGCAGGCAGAGATGTGGCCTTGCGGATGGCCTCCGCCATGGGCAGCACCTGCCGAGCCAATACATAGTCGCGTATGATGCGGGGATAGCTGTCATAGAGCCTGGGGTGCGGTGCCTCGCCGCCGCCATAAAGGGCGTCCGAAATCAGCGAGACCCAGGGTAGGCGCATCACATCATCCACATCCTCCTGGGCCATGCTCATCACAATGACGCCGCAGTTGCCCCCCTGCGCCACCAGCAGCCTGGCCAGCGCCTCTTCCGGCTCACAGCGCTGCTGCCGAGCTACCTCGGCCAATGACAGGCCGCTGAAGCGGGCTTCCTCCCCCGTGGCGGAGCCCACTAAAATGCGCTCCCAGCCGATAGACAGCGGCAGATTGTCCGCCTGCTGCCAGGGGCTGGCGTAGGCCGCCCGCAGCCGGTCTACCCCGGATTTGGTATCCAGGAGACTCAGCAGTTCATCCGTCGGCAGCCGCGCCAGGTCGCCGGGCAGTATGGACAGCATGGTGGTGGCGCCTGCCGTATAGGGGTAGACATCCGCCGACAGATCCAGGCCCTCGGCGCGGGCGCGCTCTATTCTGTCGATCGCGCGGTGGATCAGGCCGCCCCAGTTGTGGGCGCCGGTGGCTTTCAGGTGGCTGATGTTGAGCCGCAGGCCAGCCTGCCGCGCGATGGCGATCGCCTCGTCAATGGCGATCAAAAGGCCATCGCCCTCCGTGCGCATGTGCATGCACAGCAGGCCGTCGCCCGCCTTGGCGCCGCCGGCCACAAAGGCCAGTTCTTCGATGGTGGAGCTGCGCTCCGGCTCGTACATCAGGCCCATCGACAGGCCGGGCGCGCCGGCGTCCATGGCTAGCTCCACCTGGCGGAGCGCCTGATGCAGTGCCTCCTTGGTGAATGGCCTGTCGCCAAAGCCCAGCAGCGCCGCCTTGATGCTGCAGGAGCCGGCCAGCAGCCCCACATGCAGCGGCGGTGCGGCCAGGCGCAGGGCCTCGAAATACTGGGCAAAGCTGGTGGGCGGCGCAAGCCTACGGTAGCGGCCCAGGATGGGCGCCAGATAGTCAAGCTGCGCCCGCTGATATGCCTCGCCCAGCGGCACGGCGGACAGGCCGCAGTTGCCCCCGATCACGGTGGTGATGCCCTGGGACAGCTCAATGCGGCCAAAGTCCATGTCGTCCAGCGCCGCGATGTCGCAGTGCCTGTGCGCGTCGATGAAGCCGGGCGCCACGATGCAGCCCCCGGCGTTGATGCGGCGCGCGTCAGCTACCTCATCAAGCACGCCAATGGCTTCAATGCGCTGGCCCTTGACCAGGACATCGGCCAGGTGGCCTTCTGCGCCGCTGCCGTCATAGAGCAGGCCGCCATGTATCAGCAGCCGATCCATGGCCATCAGGTCAGCATGCCGCGGGCGGGGATGGTTTCCCGGCGCAGCTGGCCGTCCTCTGTCAGCAGGTAGAGGCTGTTATGCATGTTGACGGCGGTGCAGACATGCAGCGGGAAAAGCTGCAGCCGCTGCCCCACCTGAAGCCCTGTGCTGCCCTCCACCGCCCTTAGTATGCCATGCTCCTCGCTCATGCGGCTGAGCCTGAGGTGCGGATGATCCTGCACACGGGCGTAGCTGTCCCAGTTGGCGGGCGCGGTGTTGAGCGCTATGTCGGTGGCAAAGGTCTTGCTGCCGCCGTCGATGACGGCGTAGTCATCATGGTGGCAGCTGACCACGGTGGCCACATAGCACAGCGCCAGCTGATGGGCCTCCGCCACGCCGGCGCGCTGCAGCATCATGTCCTTGTACACATAGGTGCCGGGCCTGATCTCCTTCACCTGGCCGGTGGCGGCCAGGGCCAGGCCCGTGGGCGAGGAACCGCCGGAGATGCTTTGTATCGGAATGCCCGCCTCGCGCAGCATCGCCGCCGCCTGCGCGAGCAGCTCGCCCTCCTCGCGGGCGGCCAACTCCTTGTCCGCGGTGGGCTTGCCCTGGTACACCAGGCTCTTGTAGCCAAAGATGCCCTCCAGCTGCAGCATCGGCAGCGCCACGATGGCCTGGGCCAGCGCCAGCGCGCCCGCCATCGGCACGCCCGTCCTGCCAGCGCCCAGGTCCACCTCCATGCGCACTTCTATCTGCTGCCCCGCCTCCTGCGCGGCCTGGCTCAGGTCCCGCGCGCCCTCCAGGCTATCCACCGCCACGATCAGCCGCTTCACGCGCCTGGCCAGCGCCAGCACCCGCCGCGTCTTGACAGCGCCTATCTGCGGGTAGGCGATGAAGATATCATCCAGCCCCCCATCTGCCATCACCTCGGCCTCGGACACCTTGGCGCAGGTGATGCCGTCCGCCCCCGCCGCCACCTGCATCTTAGCGATCAGCGGCATCTTGTGCGTCTTGATATGCGGCCGCACCCGGCAGTGCAGTTTATCCGCCTCCCGCTGCATGGCCTCAATATTCTCCTTCACCTGCGCCAGATCCACCACCAGACAAGGGGTATCCAGCTGTGCGAGTTGGGATGCCGACAATGTTCTCATATGTGCCCCCTATGATATGCCTTATTCCTGTCCCATCATAGCACGCATCCCTTCAAGCGAAAAGCACATCCCATCACCAGAACTTACCAAGCCTTTACACGCAGACAAAGCCATTTGTGGTAGAATAGCGCCATCCGGACAAGGGGGTGCGGGATGGAGAGCAATTGGGTCACCAGGAACAGGCGGACGATTCTGTGGTCGCTGCTGGCGGCGCTGGGGGTCTATCTGTTGTACACCGTGCGCGGCAACCTGATAGGCGCGCTGACGCCCTATATGTACGCGGCGGTCTTTGCCTATCTGATCAACCCGCTGATCAATCGCCTGCAGCGGCGGGGCATCCCGCGGCTGTGGTCTTCGCTGATCACGGTGCTGGTGATCTTTTTGCTGCTGATCTTGCTGTTCGCGGTCTTTATGCCCTCGCTGATTAAGGACCTATCGCAAATGGTCAATACGCTGACAGGCGGCATGGGCAACCTGAGACGCATCGTCGATGAGCTGACCCAGCAGCTCAAGGAGTGGCTGGGCAGCAGCATCAACATGGAGGCCAGGCTCAATGACTTTGGCAACACGCTGATCAAGCTGCTCACCGATACATTGAGCAAACTGATCTCCTCCCTGGGCAGCCTGGTCGATGTGCTGCTGGTGCCCGTGATCACCTTCTACTTCCTCAAGGACAAAGACCTCATCCTCTCCGGCGCGCTGAGTCTCTTTTCCCCGGACAGCCGGGACAGGATGCGCAGCCTGGGCAGTGATATCAACCGCCTGCTCAGCGGCTATGTGCAGGGCAAACTGATCATATCGGCCGCGGTGGGGCTGTTGACGGGCCTGGGCTGCATGCTGCTGGGCCTGCCCAATGCGCTGACGATCGGCATCACGGTGGGCCTGTTCGACCTGATCCCCTACTTTGGGCCCTGGCTGGGCGGCCTGCTGCCCTTTACCATCGCGCTGATGGGGCAGGCGCCCATCAAGGCGCTGTGGGTGCTGGTGCTGATACTGGTCATCCAGCAGACGGAAAGCAACCTGATCACGCCGCGGGTGATCTCTCAGCGCGTGGGCATGCATCCCCTGGTGGTCATGTTCTCCGTCATCTTCTTTGGCTCGATCCTGGGCATCCCGGGCATGATACTGGGCGTGCCGCTGATGGCGGTGCTGGTGGCCTTGGTCAAGTACATGGCCAGGAGGCGCCAGGCCGGGCAGGAGCCGCCGCCAGAGCCGGCCGACACCGCCATCCCCGACCCGGCGGCATCTGAGCCGGGCCATCCCCCTCAAACGCCCGGCACAGCCTAAGGAGCTGTTTTCAAGCTTATGAAGGCATACATCGCAGGCGGCGTGGGCGAACACGGCCGCAGCAGTTATTACATTGAAGGCAGCCAGACCGCCTTTCTGGTCGACTGCGGCCAGGCCCTGGGTACCAGTCAGCCCAACCCCAGGCTGAGCGCAGAGCAGATACAGCGCTCGGACTATTTGCTGCTCACCCACTCGCACCTGGATCACAGCGGCGCCTATCCCTGGCTGCTGACGCAGGGCTTCCGCGGCCAGGTCATCGCCTCGGCCGAGACATTGGCCCAGCTGCCCTTTGCCGTGCAGGGCCCGCGGGTGATTGAGCCTGGCCAGCTGCTGCGCCTGAATGAGGCATTCAGCCTCACCTGCGGCCGCAGCGGCCACTGTGTGGGCTCCTTGTGGTTTGAGGCGCGGCTGAAGGGCAGGCAGCTGCTCTTCAGCGGCGACTACGCCGAGGACACGCTAATGTACCACTGTGACAAGCTGCGCGGCAGGCAGGCTGACCTGGCCTTTCTGGACAGCGGCCTGGACGAGGCAGTGGGCTCGCCAGAGGCGCTGCGCAGCCAGATCTACCAGACAGTGCAGCAGGCGCTGCAGGCAGGGCGGCCCGTCATCCTGCCGGTGCCAAGGCATGGCCGGGGCCTGGAGCTGATCTGCCTGATGCACGCGCTGGCCTACCTGCAGCTGGATGACCATGCGCGCCAGGCGCTGGAGCAGATGCCCAGCCAAAGGGAGTGGTTCAAGCGCGCCATGCCGGAGCTGTCCGGCGTGGGCGGCAGCATCCACGTCATCTGCGACGCCCAACTCAAGCGGCCCGGCAACCGTGTGCTGGTGGACCGCCTGATGCAGGAGGAGCAGGCCCTGCTGCTGCTGACGGGCTATCTAGAGCCGGGCAGCTTCTCTGAGAAGCTCAGCCGTCGCAGCCAGGCGCGCCATCTGCCCTACCCCAGCCACGCCAGCGATCAGACGGCGACGCTGCTGCAGGGCCTCAACGACTTTGCCCGCGTGGTGCGCACGCACAGCGAGCGCTTCCACCACGAGCGGGACATTACTTTATAGGCGGTGAACAACATGCGATATACCAGCACAAGGGGCGCCCAGGATCTGAGCGCGATGGCAGCCATCCTGCAGGGCCTGGCCAGCGATGGCGGCCTGCTGATGCCTGAGAAGCCGCTGAGGCTGGCCCCCCATCAGGGCGCATACAGGCAGATGGCGGCTCAGGTGCTGACCATGGCCTTTGGCGAGGATTATGGCGAGGCGCCGCTGAGCGACTTGGCTGAGGAGGCCTACGGCCAGGGCGCTTTTGACGCGCCCGAGGTGGTGCCGCTGCGCCCGGTGGGTCCTTATCATGTGCTGGAGCTTTTTCGTGGGCCGACGGCCAGCTTTAAGGACATCGCCCTGGGCGCCCTGCCCCGCCTGATGGCGCTGGCCCGGCAGCGGCTGATGCCAGAGCGCCAGATACTGGTGCTGACCGCCACCAGCGGCGACACGGGCTCGGCCACGATGGCCGGCTTTCGGGATATCCCGGGCATCAAGGTGATCGTCTTCTATCCTGAGCATGGCGTCAGCCCCGTGCAGGCGGCGCAGATGCAGCGCATGGCGGGCGACAACCTGCGGGCGGTCGCCATCCGGGGGGACTTTGACCAGGCCCAGCGCGGTGTCAAGCATATCTTCCAGCAGGCGGACAGCATCGCGCCCCAACTGCTGCTCAGCAGCGCCAACTCCATCAACATCGGCCGCCTGATCCCCCAGATGGCCTATTATCTGTCGGCGCTGAACTTGCTGGATAAACAGGCCAGGCCTGTCTTTGCCGTGCCCACGGGCAACTTTGGCGACATACTGGCGGGCAGCCTGGCGCTGGCGGCAAGCGGCCGCGAGGCTGAGCTCATCTGCGCCACCAATGCCAACTCGGTGCTGGACACGGCGCTGCAGCAGGGCGTGTATGACAGGCGCCGGCCGCTTATCAAGACGCTGTCGCCCTCGATGGACATACTGGTCTCCTCCAACTTTGAGCGCGCGCTCTACCTGGCCTGTGAGGGCGACAGCGCGCGGCTGGCCGATATGATGCGCCATCTGGAGCAGGATGGCCGCCTTGAGCTGCCGCCTGACATCCGTCAGCGGCTGCGCCAGCGCTATGACAGTGCGGTCTGTGATGACGCTCAGGCGCTGCGCACGATGGGTGAAGTCTTTGGCGCGCATCAATACCTGCTGGATCCGCACAGCGCGGCCGCCTGGCAGGCGCTGGACAGCCGCCTGCGCCCCAGGCAGCAGGGTGTGGCGCTGGCCACGGCCTCGCCCTTCAAGTTTCCGGAGGCGGCGCTGCGGGCCCTGCGCCAGCCGGTGCCGGATGAGCCGGCAGAGCAGCTGCAGGCCTTGTCTGCGGCCGCGGGGCTCCCTATCCCCAGATCATTAGAGGGCCTGTTTGCGCGCGATGCGCTGCATGAGGAGGTTATTGACCCCCAGCAGATGGCGGACTATGTGGCCCGCAGGGCGCGGACATGGTAAGGCTGCAGGTACCGGCCAGCTCCGCCAACCTGGGGCCCGGCTTTGACTGCCTGGGCCTGGCGCTGACGCGCTATCTGCGCTGCGGCTTTGCGCCGCGCGACGGCGGCCTGCTGATCGAGGGCTGTCCCCCCGCCTATGCCGATGACAACAATCTGATCTACCGTTCTTTCAAGGCAGCCGCCCAGGCGCTCGGCATGAGCACGGGCAGCCTGCACCTGCAGATCGACTCGCAGATCCCCTTCTCCCGCGGCATGGGCTCCAGCGCTGCCGCCATCGTGGCCGGCATTGCCGGCGCCTGGGCGCTGGCCGGGCTGCCCTTTGACAGGCAGGCCATCTTTGAGCTGGCCGATCAATTAGAGGGCCATCCGGACAATGTGTCGGCTGCGGTCTATGGCGGCCTGCGCATCGCGCTGAAGGAAGAGACCCATTGTCTCTCGCTGCCTACGGCGCTGAATGATGCCTGGCATTTCACGGTGCTGATACCGGACTTTGAGCTGTCCACGCAATTGGCGCGGGCAGCGCTGCCCTTGCAATTGCCACGCGGGGATGCCAGCTATAATGTCTCCCACGCGCTGGCGCTGTGCCATGCCCTGGCAGAGGGCGACATGGCGCTGCTGCGCCTGGCGCTGCGCGACAGGCTGCACCAGCCTTACCGCCTGCCGCTGATCGCAGGCGGTGAGGCCGTATGGATAGAAGCTGAGGCCTTGGGTGCCGCTGTCTGCATCAGCGGCGCCGGCCCCACGCTGCTGTGCCTGCATCAGCAGCCCCAGTTTTCAGCGCAGATCAAAGGAGCGCTCCCCAGTGGCTGGGAAGCGCTCGATATCGGTGTGGACAGGCAGGGCCTGAGCCTGCTGTAGGCGACTGGGTCAGATTACAGGCCCAGGTTCTTGCGCCCGACAAAGCCGCGCGCCGGCTTGCCAGAGCCCTGGAAGTTATCAACCTCCACATAGGCCCAGTTGGTGCTCAGGAAGCCCAACAGGGTGAAGGGATGCCCGCCGCCCTCAAAGCGGACGGACAGCTCACGGTTCTTGGCCACAATGGGGTCATCCACGAAGACAGAGGTGGCGACATTGGTCTTTGGGATATGCACCAGACGCAGTGCCGGTGGCTGTATGTTGGCCGGAATGGCCTCCGCGGTCACATAACCGATGCGATAGCCACCATTTGACAGGCCATAGCCGATCAGCACCCAGCCGTTTTCCTGACCATACACGCGGATGGTGCCGCCACCCAGGGTGGCGTTGCCCACGCGGTACCAGTCAGGCCCAGGGCCGGTGTAGACAGGCCAGCTGCCCGCATTGGGTTTGGTGGTCACATGGTCTGGCAGGTGCACGGGGTCAACGATGGTGGCAGGATCCTGATAGGTGAAGACCACCTGCGCGGGGCTTGCGACGCCCTGGGGCGTCACGGTGACGGTCACCGTGCGGGCGCTGATCAGCACCCAGCCGGCGGGGGCCTGGTTGTTGTCGGCCGTCACCTTGTTTTGCACATTGCTGCTGACAGAGGCGGTCGTAGCGTTTAGCTGATTGCCCAGGTGATCACGGTAGATAACCGGTATGCTGACGGTGACGGGCGGCGCCGGCGGGCGGTAGGTGAAGGTGACGGAGCCGGGGTTGGGCGTGCCATTAGCGTCCACGCTGACCGGCACAGCCGAGGCGCTGACGATGGTGTAGCCGTTTGGCACATTGCGATTATTGGCCTGCACGGTATTGTTGCCCTGGGTCACCGACACATAGACGGTGTTGAGCAGGCTGCCATCCTCGGCCTTGTAATAGACAGGGATGTTGGCGGTCTTCAGCGGCACCTGGGTGGCCTGCAACTGATAGGTAAAGACCACGCTGGTGGGCGAGGCCACGCCCTGCTGGTTGACCGTCACATTGACGCTGGCGGGGCTGACCAGGGTATAGCCGCTGGGCGCCAGGGCATTGTTGGCCTGCACGGTGTTGTTGCCGGTGGAGACATTGACATAGACGGTGTTGAGCGCCGTGCCCGCGGTGTTGATGTAGTACACCGGGATGCTCACCGTGCGCACGGGCGCCTGGGTGACAGGGGCGGGCGCCGCGTAGATGAAGCTCAGCGACGAGGGGATGGGAATGCCGCTGGCCGAGACCGAGACCACCGCGTCACTGGGCCCCACGATGGTATAGCCGGCGGGCACCATCGCATGATTGGCAGTCACCAGGCTGGAGCCTGGATAGAGCGCCACATAGCTGGTGTTGAGCAGGCTGCCATAGATATCCCGGTAGTAGACCGGCAGATTGGCGGTGGCCTGCGGCGCCTGGGTGGGCACCACATAGGGGCTGCCGCCATAGGTGAATTTCACGCCGCTGGGGCTGGCATTGCCGTTGATGTCAACGGAGACCGTCACCCGGCGCTCAGAAATCAGTGTATAGCCGGCGGGCACCTTGGTGTCATTGGCGGATACGATATTGGCGCCGTAGCTGAGCACCACGGCGTCGCTGGCCAGCAGCACGCCTGTGTCGGAGCGATAGCTCACCGTCACTGTGGCGCGCACCTTGGTGGTGTCCACCTGGCCTGGCTGCTGGGGCAGGCCGCTGGAGGGCGTGAATGCCACCAGGCGGTTGGAAATGAAGCCGGTGCTGCCGTCGTCGAGCAGTATCTCATACCAGCCGCTGGCCGCCTGGCCGATCACCTCAAAGATGGCGCCGGGCGAGGCCCTGCCCACAATGGCATAGCTGGTATCGCCGCCAGCGCGTATGTTGACATTGGCGGAGTTGGTCACCAGCACCGTGCCGATGACATTGACGCCGTCCGCCAGGATGGGCAGCGCGCCCAGCATCAGGCTCAGGGCCAGCAGCAGGGCCAGCAGGCGCCGTGGATGTCTTATCTCTGTCATGTTCAAACACCTCTCAAACAGGATTTAGCTTATTCCTATTCTACCCGATAT